>CAZKAQ010000003.1:54477-81344 GCA_964550655.1 uncultured Granulosicoccaceae bacterium | reverse complement strand
CCAGCGTCATTATCGATTTCACCACCGTCAGAACTGCTGCTGCCAGCGTCATCATCGATTTCAGGTTGCGACGTCGGTGATTGAGGAACAACAGGTGTGTTAAAAACGGGAATGTCATTGGACGGCTTGTTGCTGTTATCAAATGATGTTTCGGCGCCTATAGCGTCGGGAGTATCGGCTCCGATAACGGATGATGATTCACTACCACATGCAGTAAGTGAAATGAGAATTGCACCTGCGAGTAAAGTTTTTTGCATTTTATCCGGACCCTGTATATTACGATCTATGCTTGATGAGCTGTTAAACAGGTGTGAATTTTCCCGTTTGCAATCAGCATTTTAATGTGCGGCGGAGACTACTGGAACGCGGCTGCAAATGATGAGCAGTGGGTAGCACTTTGTAACCCGTTGGTATCGAAATAGGCTTAAAGGTACACGAACTGTGAATTGTGTCGCAGTGGATCCGGGCGAATGTATTTACCCGTATTGAATTGCTGCTCAGGCGCAGTAGTTCAATTAAAATATCTACCTACCTGATTCTTCGGCCTTTGAAGCTGTGTACTTTGTAACAGGCTGGCGCCGACTTACTACCTATGCTTCAGCGTTGCCAGTGAGGAAGAAAATTGAACATAGTTATCTTTGGCGGTAGCGGAGGAATTGGCTCTGCGATAGTGAAAAGAGTTAATAAGGTGTATCCGGATGCCAATGTTTTTGCTACCTGGCATAGCCGAGTGCCAGTCGATGAGTCGATAGCAAACTGGTCCCGGGTCGATCTGCTGTCACAAGAGAGTATCTGTGATTTCGCATCCAGATTTAGTAGTGTGCACTGGCTGATAAACGCCGCCGGTATGCTGCATACTGATCTGCAGATGCCGGAAAAATCAGTACAGCAGATTGAAGCAGACTTCTTTATGAACAACGTGCAGCTCAATGCACTGCCTGCTTTGCTTATTGCCAGGTACTTCAAACCCGCATTAAAGAGTGCTTGCTCTGATGGCTCAACTGTTCAATTTGCTACTGTGTCTGCCAAAGTAGGCAGCATCGAAGATAACAAACTCGGTGGATGGTATAGCTATCGGTGTTCAAAAGCGGCGCTGAATATGGCAATAAAAACAATCAGTATAGAGTGGCAACGCTCTATGCCATCGGTTTGCGTTACCGCTGTACACCCGGGTACAACAGAGACTGCATTGTCGGAACCGTTTCAACGCAATGTTCCTGAAGGCAAGCTGTTTACCCCTGACAAGGCGGCTGACTACATCACTACGCTTCTTTCTCAGTTAACAGCCAAGGATAGCGGTAAGTTTTTGGCCTATGACGGTGAAGAACTGCCGTGGTAGAGAAGACAGCGTCAAGCGTGAAGTTGCTTTTATCATTTGATGCTATCAGGAATAAACAGTGAGCTGAAGTTTTAATCGAGCTCTATGTTTTTGCCGTTAAGCGATTTATCTGCGGCACTTAATAGATAGAGGTATGCCGGTACTTTTTCTTCCGGCGGTGGTACAGTGTTCGGATCTTCTCCGGGGTATGCTGAGGTTCTGAGGTTGGTGCGCATCGGGCCCGGGTTAATGGCATTGCAAGTCAGACTACCGGAGTTTCCGGTTTCGTGACCAGCGCTGAGTTCATCTGCAATGATTCGCATTGCCGTCTCTATTGACGTCTTGCTAATACCATACGCTCCCCAGTAAGCAGAGTGCTTACTATCTGTAGTAAAAACAATGCTTCCGTTGCCACTGGTTCGCATTAGTGGAAGCAGGGCTTTAGTAAGCAGTATGGGTGCGTGCAGATTAATGGTGAAAGTTTCCTGCCATGCTTTGGCATCCATATGGTCTATCGGGCTCATTTGTCCAAGCGTTGCTGCACAGTGGACTATACCGTTGAGAGCTTTAAATTCATCAGCTATTGTAGTGGCGAGTGTGCTGTAGTCATCGATGTCGGCACCACGCATATCCAGTGGATACAAGCCGGGTTGTACACCGCATTCTGCTTCAATGTCATCATGAAGCAGGTTGAGTTTGTTCTGATTGTTATCCAGTAGTACGAGCTCGGCGCCGACTCTGGCTGCGGCTTTTGCAATAGCGCTGCCCAGACCGCCTGCGGCCCCTGTGATAAGAATTGTCTTACCGGACAGAGCATCGGGCTGTGGCTGAAAAGATTTAATTAGCTCTGACAAGGTATCGCCTTTATGGTGTAGTCGGACAGGTTTAACGCTGAGCGGTCTTTATTTTAGCAAAGCGTTCGAGCGCTTCTACCCGTGTGTTTTTCAGATCAGCAACAGGGTGAGGGTAGGTTTTCCCCAGTTCAATACCTGCCTCTGTCAGCTCGGTTTCGCTTGCAGTCCAGGGGCTGTGGATAGTTTTTTTCGAAAGTCCGGCAATTTCCGGTACCCATTGTCGTATATATTCGCCATCTGGGTCGAACCTTTCACCTTGCCTGACCGGGTTGAATACCCGGAAGTAGGGTGCGGCATCAGCGCCACTGCCGGCGACCCACTGCCAGCCCATGGTATTGCTGGCCAGATCTGCGTCGAGTAGTGTATCCCAGAACCAGCGCGCACCCTCAAGCCAGTGATAACCCATATTCTTCACCAACAGTGAACCGACGACCATGCGCACACGGTTGTGCATCCAGCCGGTTTGCCATAGCTGCCTCATGCCTGCGTCAATAAGTGGTATACCGGTGTGTCCTTGTTGCCAGCGCGTGAGTTCTTCGGGCGAGGGTTTGTTCCACGGAAATTTTTTAAAACGCTTATCAAGCGGCAGGTCTGTGGTGTGTGGAAAGTGATAAAGCAAATGATAAGCGAACTCACGCCAGCCTATCTCTTTTAGAAAGGTTTCGGTGTTTTCGTCTGCTGTTAGTGTTTTGTTTTTTAATTTACGAGCGACAACAGCGTTAATCTGCCGCGGTGTAATTTCACCGAATGCCAGATGAGGTGACAAACCTGAGGTGCCTGACAATGCCGGTAAGTCACGAGACGTGTCGTATTCTTTAATCTGTCGTTTACAAAATGCCTGAAGAACACCGGCCGCGCTTTTTTCACCGGGTTGCCAGTGCTGAGAAAATTGATCTGCCCATGGCAATGATGGCAGCAGATCAAGCTCTTTAAGTTTTTTTTCACCAGTGAATTTTTTATTCACTCCCTTTATCGCTTTTACAGAAGGGGTCAGCGGAATACTTTTTTGTTTTAAAGAAGCACGCCAGTAGGCTGTAAATACTTTATAAGGAAGCATGCCGTCAGCTGCAGACTCACGATAGCGGGCGTTACGATCAACTCTGCCGACCTGCCATGGTTCGTGACAGAGATTCCCCGGTGTCGTATTTACGGTCAGCCCCTGTTCTTTGAGCAGTGCTTTGAGGTGTTTGTCCAGTTCTATCGACTCAGGCTCATACCGTCGGTTCCAGGTGATTGCTTTTGCGTTGGTCTGAGCCGCAAGGTCGGTGAGAATCTTTTCCGGTGCACCACTAAACAAACGCAGGCGGTTGCCCGCAGACTTAAGTCCGCTGTGTAGTGACTCCAGTGAGTGGTGCAGCCACCAGCACGATGCTTCTCCAAGTGACCAGTGGTTTTTAGTCTGGTTGTCGTGAATGTAGACACAAATCACCGGTTCTTTGCGCGCGACCGCCCAGTGCAGAGCCGGGTTGTCCTGCAATCGTAAATCGCGTCTGAACCAATAGATTGTCGGTTGAGCTGAGGCGGACATAGCCGGATTTTGTGGCCTGTTATTCACTGGAAAGCGGCAGATAGTACGGCAATTCCGTCGGCGAGGCGAGCCTCGGACTTTAGGGTCAGTCGCGGCATAACTTGTGATGAGGGTCGCAATTTTGATTGATACTTGTGTCAGATCGCAGCGGAGGTGAATTCAGGATAAGTAAAAGGAATAGGTATTGCTCCTTTGCGCTTGTTGAATTATGAGTCAGGAGATCTCAATGCGACAGCTACTTTTTGCGACGATAATAGCGATACCTTTTTTTGGCCTTAGTGCTGCTTATGCGGATGATCCGATACAGGGGGCGATGGAAGCGTTTGTCGTCGAACTTAAAGATGACCGTGAAACCCTGACTGAGGCAAAAGAGGTAGAGCCGAATCAGCTGGTTGAATACCACCTTACCTACACCAATATCAGCGATAGCAAAATAGACGGACTTACTGTAGTAGGCCCGGTACCGGAAGGTACAAGCTATGTATCCGATACGGCTAATGCAGACGTTGCAGCAGCGCTTCTGGTCAGTATCGACGGTGGAAAAACGTTTGAATCCGAGCCTGTAATCCGCCTTGAGACAAAAGAGTCAGGCGAGGTGGTTGAGAAAGTCGTGCCACCTGAAGAGTACACACATCTTAAGTGGAAAGCTGAAAACGCTATAAACCCGGATGGTGGTACTCAGTTCTATACCTATCGTGTGCGCGTTAATTAATAGCTAAAAAATTCTTACCGAGATAAAGCAGCCATGGACGAACCGCGACTTTAATCCTGAGGACAGGCATAAATAACAGTGAGTAAATTGAATATGGATTTCTCTATCCAAAAATGTAGAAAAACCGCCTGGAAGTTGCTTCCGGCAACTGCTGTATTGATGGCTACAGGTGTCACGCTTAGTGCCTACGGTGCTACGATTGCAGGCACAGAAATCAGGAATCTGGCAACCGTTAGCTATGAAGACTCCGCTGGAAACTCATTCACGGCGCAGTCCAATGAAGCGATTGTTACTGTCGCGCAGGTTTATTCTGCGTCGATCAATTCAACTGATACCAGTGTTGCCGCGTCACCAGGTCAGCCTGTGGACATTTCCTATACATTGGAAAACACCGGTAATGGCCCGGACACCTACGACTTGTCTGCTATTGACGGCATAGTCGGTGGTGATGATATAGACGCAGACAGCATCGTGATATTCGCTGACCTTAACAACAATGGTCAGGCAGATGCTGGTGAGCCAGCGATTACTGATCTGACTTTAACGGCAGGCGAGATAGCGAGCATTGTTGTTCGTGCCGAAGTGCCAAGTGATGCGCTGGCAGGTGAAGAACTGGGTGTCACACTAACTGCACAAGCGCAGGAAGGTACAGGCAGTGCAGTAGCCGCCAGTGTTTCGGATCTTACGGCGAACCAGGGACCTGACGGTCTGGATGGCACGGTTGAATCATTGATTACCGTAACCGGAGATGCGGTAGTCGGTGCTACCAAAAACTCGGTTCATAATTCTGCTGCTGCGCAAATCGACTACACCATCACCATTCAGAACAATGGCAACGCCGATGCACTCAATGTGGTGCTGCAGGATGCGATTCCTGCTAATACGAATTTTGTAGCAGGCAGTGCTGTAGCCAGCGGTCTGATCACAAGCAACAGTGACATACTGCCAGCGTTTGGTGTTGGTGTATTGGACGAAACCGCGGACGGCATTGACTATAACAACGATGGCGACACGTTGGATACTCTGGATGGTCTCACTGCAACGGATGCAGTTCTGCCTGCGAATGCCACAGTGACTGTTTCATATACGGTTAGTTACGATCCTGCCCTGGTTTCAGGTGGTACGAGGATTTCAAATATCGCTTACATTACCGCTGATGTTGACGGCGACGGTGTAGCAGATACACCAATTCCTACCAATCAGGCTAATGTCACAATCGGTAATATAGCGTTGGTAACCATCACCGATACTGCTGAGAACACCGGTGGTGACAGCATCAATGATGGTCAGGACGATGATGCGGCGAATGACGTCCAGCTGGTCGATCAGGCGTCAGCCGGAGAAAGAGTAATTTTCAGAAATTTAGTTGCAAATAACGGTAATGCTGACGACATTCTGGAGCTGTCAATTAGTAATACAAGCTTTCCTGCCGGCACCGTATTTACCTTCTGGAATGAAGCAATTACGGTTCAGCTCGGTGATTCGAATGGTGCTTTTGGTGTTGATGCAGGTCTGATTCCGGTAGGTTCAAGCGAGACCATTACAGTCATCGCACAGCTGCCTGCGTCAATTAACGGACCGGGTAACTATGATGCTGTGGTTACTGTGACTTCGGCAAATGATACAGGTATCACCGATACGGTTACCGTAAGACTGGGGAACATAGTAGAATCTACTATCGATATACACAATGCGTCGGGCGGTGTACTCGGTACTGATGAGAATCCAATTGGTACACCTGACTATTCGGCAGTATCTACTATTGCAGCTGATGTTAACACCAGTGTGAACATCCCGTTGTTTATCGACAACGACGGCAATGCAGGTAACGCTTTTCAACTGGCAGCGGGTGGTGTTTTTGATTCAGCCACCAGTGCTGTAAACAATTTGCCGTCTGGCTGGAACGTGGAGTTCTTTCTTTCTGACAGCAATGGTAATCCCACCGGTGCACCTGTCACTGCGACACCGGTCATTGCGGGTCAGAGTACTGACTTTGAAATCATTGCAGTGGTTAGCATTCCGGATCAGACACTAGCCGTTGGTAACTACTCCGTAGATAATGACGCTGACGGTGTTGTCGAAACGGTTGACGGTAACAACGATGGTGATGGCGACTATCTGTTGTTCTTTCAGGTGACTTCTAACAGTACCGGTGCAAGCGATGTGACTACTGCTGCTGTCGATGTTAATCCGGTAATAGCGGCATCACTTTCACCCAATGGTTCGGCCCAGATTGCTCCGGGTGGCACTGAACTGTATCAGAATACCTTAGCCAACAACGGTAATGACGCGGCTACCTATGAGATTGACTCAAGTAATAGTCAGGCGAGCTGGAGCAGTACTCTATCTGTTGATACTGACGGTGATGGCGCCGCAGATACAGAGCTTGCCAACATCACTGCAGGTACTATTCAGGTACAACAACCTAACGGCTCTGTTGTCGCGGTAGAAGTCGCGATAAGTGCTTCAGGTCAGCCGATATTCACACTTGATGCAGGCGAATTGTTACCTATTGACGCGACTGTATTCGCGCCAGCCAATGCGGTGGACAACGAAGTTGATGTATTGACTATTAATGCCACCAATGTAGATACCGGTGATGTGGTAACAGCGCAAAACCAAACCCAGGTGGTTTCCGGACAGGTCAATATCATTAAAACGGTTGCGATTGACAATAACTGTGATGGCACTCCGGATACGGCTTTTGTCAGTAACCCCGGAACGGTCGAACCAGGTCAGTGTCTCGTCTGGCAGATTGTGGCGCAGAACCAGGGCGCTGCAAACGCCTTTAACGTGCAGGTTCGTGATGCTGCACCGGCGTTTACCACCTATGTGCCGGGAAGCATGAGCTACTGCCAGAGTCAGAACTGCGTACTAGTTCCAGTAACAGATACTGTTGGCGATGATGAAGGCGAAGAAACTGCCGGTGACGTGGTGTTCTATGTAGGAACCGGTGCAACACCTGCTTCCGGTCTGGGTGGAGAATTGATCGCCGGTGAATTTGCTACCGTGCAGTTCTCTGTTCAGGTTGATTAGGGTTAATTGTCGAAAGTGACATCGCGCTAAGCGATGTCCCGAGTTGTTCGCGATGACAGCAAACTCCATATGGCTCAACTCTGGAAACTACTTAACAAAGTACAGCTGACTTTACTGCTGTGCTTTGGTTTTTGTGTAGTAGCCCTTGCTTTGACTCCACCCGGTACGGTGATTCTAAACCGTGCCACAATTATCTATGAGATTCTGAGTAAAGACGAGCCTCAGGAATCTATCAGTAATGCCACCACTGTTTCCGTGGGTAATTATTTCGCGTTCTCGGTTCAGAATATTCATTCATTGAATGTTGCAGCCGGAGTAGTTGCCAGATTTCCGCATCGTATTGTCAATGAAGGCAATACGGGAGACAACTATAACTTTGTCTTTGACACCGATGCTACGCCGTTTTCGGATGGGCTATTCGATGAGCTAGTAATCTTTCACGATATTAACAGCAACGGGAATGTTGATGCAGACGAACCTGTTATTGAAGAAACCGCTTTGCTGCCGCCCGGTGAAACCATCGATGTCATCGTTACTGCCCGTGTTTCTGTGGCTCTTCAGGAGGGGCAGCAAACGGAGTTTCCATTTTCTGTTGAATCGGTATCGTCAGACACTACCCGTACAGTCGTAAATCTGGTAACTGTTGGAAGCCCCGGTGAGCTTGCAATAGCCCTCGACACAGATCAATCCTGTGGTGTGCCACTTTTTGCAGGTGATCAGCTAACTCACTCAGTTGTGGTTTCCAATATCGGATTTGGAGTAGTAGACGGCACCAGCTATGTTATCGATGGTAATTTGCAGGAAGGCATAGTCGTTGAACTGCCGGTATCGGCTAATTTAAGCTTCCTCGGGTTGGATGCTGCGAGCTCCAGCGACTCGATCCCGGGTCTGGCACTTGTGCAACTCGAAAGTTTTAACCGCAACGAGTGGATTGATGCGTCTGCGGTGAGACCGGAAGATACTGTTACTGCTGTTGGCTACTATTTCCTGCCTGAACTGTTGGTTGCTGATGAAGTTGCAGCATTCGATGCACGGTTTAGCGTTAACGATAATATCCAGCCTCCCGCATCTATTCTGACAACCGCAATTTATGATGCAGATGCAGACGGTATCGCAGATGTTGTCAGTAACTCCACCTGTAATACGTTTTCTACCTCAGCTGCGGCTCTGGATAATAGTGAGTTGCGGTTTATTCAGTCGGCACCGGGCCTGCTGAACGCCAGCGGAATTCCTGATTTTTTTACAGATACTGACTTTGTTGATGCAGAGCGTTATCAGTTGGAGCGCAGTGATACCGACTTGTATTTTGCACCACGTGATGGTGTATATCTGGAATTTACATTGCAGGCTTCCACCCGCCCGGAGATTCGCACCGACAGTGCGGGTAACCGATTTGTGATCAGTGAAGTGGAATCAAGTATTACCGGTGATCGCGTTAGTGTAGTGCTTTTGCAGACTTTGAATCCGGATGTTTTTAGAAGTGTCGCGCCGTTGGTGCTCTCCACAGATAGCCGTGCTAATGGCGCTACCTGTCCTGCAATCGACGACGCATCCGTGATTGTGCCGTTAATTGATCAGGTTAACCCGGGCTGTGTACTGCAAAGTAACGACAATGACGAACTGCTGGCCCGGCTGGGAAGCCCTGAAACCGGGCTTGTGGTAGCGGCAGTTGCGGTAGTGAACCCGCATAGCATTGTTTTTGATTCCCGAACCTTTGAACCCGTGTCCGGTGCTTTGATTGAGATCAGGCTGGATGATACCGGGGCACTGGCGAGAGATGCAATCACCGGTGCTGATTTCAGCTTTGTATCTGATCCTGATGGCAGATATTCACTACCTCGATTAGAAGATGATACCGGCTATTACCTTCAGGTAGTGCCTCCAGCGACGCATCAGTTTCCCTCTGAAGTACCACCGTCGCGACTGACCGATTTTATGGTTCACGGATTGTCTTATGGTCGTGACGGAATCGATAACATAGAACGATCCGGTGTCTTTTTCGGAGCCAGCATTAATGCGCAAGGTGCGGTGGATATACCGCTTGACCTGGTAGACCCTGTGATTCTGTTGTCTGTCGATAAAGTCGCACTGCGCAGAACAGTCGATATAGGCCAGTCGGTTTTTTATACCATCACGATCGGCAATTTGACAGGTGATTTGTCAGATGTTGTGGCCATAGATACATTGCCGTTCGGGTTCAGGCTTGTACCGGGTAGTGTGTTGATCAATGGAGAACAGGGTATTGACCCGGCAGTGGTCGATAACATATTGGAATTTAGTCTTGGTGATCTGGCAGAAAGTCAGTCGCTTGAAGTGACTTATGCTGCACGTCCGTCAGCTGCCGCGATTGATGGCGATGGTATTAACTCCGTCCGTGTGACCGGCCAGACTGCTGGTGGCATAACGATAGAGTCGTTGACTGCAACTGCAAGGGTCAGGGTTAATCGCACCGGGGTATTTTCTGACCGCGCGGCTTTGTTTGGCAAGATTTACGTTGATCAGAACTGCGACGGTATTCATAACGACGGTGAATTGCCGATCGGTGGCGTCACGGTGTACCTGCAGGATGGTACTTTTGCAATTACAGATGCTGATGGATTGTATAGCTTATACGGGTTGGCACCCGGTCAGTATGTCGTTCAGGTTGATACCCATACCTTACCGAAAGGGCTTGAGCTCAAGGTTTTATCACTAGAGCAACTCGACGATGCAGACAGTCGATTGGTACGTCTTTCAGATGGTGATTTTCATCGAGCAGATTTTGCTGCCGAATGTCCTGCGTCTGATGCAAAGGAGATTTTTAGCACACTTGAACAGCGCAATAAAAATATCGATGGCAGCTGGTCTCTACAGCAAGCAGAGAGGCTTAATAACCGGCAACTGCAAGGCGGGATATTTGACAACGATTCCCGTCGTAGCTCTGTTTCTGCCAGTGGCGATTTGTCACGCGGGTTTGTCGATGCACCTGACGGGTTTGATGCAGGCGGTGGCGGTAGTTCAGTTGATCTAAGCGATGACGAAATCGGCACCGTAGACCGCTCTGCCAACGATGCTGCCGAACAGAAGCGCGTTGAGAAACAAAGTGTGATTGATGCAAAGCAGGTGGTATCAACAATCACACAGGAACAGGCTAAAGCGGGTACATGGCTCTGGCCGCAGAATGATTTGAGCCTGAACGGAAGGTTTATGGTTGTTATCCGATCCGGTCTCGATCCGACCCTGTATGTTAATGGCGAACCGGTAGCCTCTACACACATTGGTGAACGCATAGAGAATCGTCGTGAGAAAGCGCAGGTTGTCGTCTGGTACGGAGTGGAGCTTGACAGTGGTGAAAATACAGTAGAAGTAAAAGCAACAGGACCTTTTGGTAACGAACGTGTACTTGCAACAGGGTTATTTAAACGACCGTCTGTTGGTACTCAGATTGTTCTCAACGCACAGTCACTTGTGGTACCTGCTGACAGTGGTCGTTCAACGCTGCCGATTACAGTCAGTATTCTGGATGAAAACGGATATCCTGCATTAGGGGTTTACTTCATCAACCTTGAAAATTCGGACGGGCACTGGCTCGAGCCTGATATTCAAGATAACGAACCCGGACATCAAATAAGAATTGAGAACGGTAAACGTACTATTTACTACCGAACTTCGGGGGCGGCCGGTGAAGTCAGCGTAAAGGCGAGTACAGGTAATTTCTCAGATCAGCTGGTGATAAACCAGGTTACAGAGAACCGGCCTCTGCTGGTATCCGGGTTTATTGAGGCGGGTGGATATTTTGCCTTAGATGAAATAGGTGAGTTTTCTGCATCGACTGATCTCGGGGAATTAGATGGATCTGCTCGATTCGACGCCAAAGCTGCCTTATTTGTAAAAGGTACAGTCAAGGATAACTATAACCTCACACTTGCTTATGATTCAGATAGTAGTAATTCAAGAGATTTGCTGCGCGATATTAACCCGACGTTACACTATCCGGTACACGGCGATGCTTCTATACGTGGCTTTGAGGCACAGAGTCGCAGTAAGTTATATGTACGTATAGAGCGTGAGAACAGTAGCCTGACCTGGGGTGATTATGTTACCGACGATGATGCAAACCAGCGCGATCTGGCGCGACAGAACAGGACACTGACTGGTATCAACGCTGTCTACGACGATGGTTCAAACAGATTGCGTGTCTTTGCAGCGAGTGAGGAAAATCAGAATATCGTTGAAGAAATACGCGGCAATGGCAGTGCATTGGAGTTTCGATTGAGGCAGTTCCCAATCGTGCCCAACAGTGAAACTGTTGAACTGATCACGCGCAGCAGAGATAACCCCGATCTTATTCTTGAGTCGGTGCGTTTCAGTCAGGCGGGGGATTATCATCTTGATGATGAGCTTGGTTTTCTTTCTTTTGCATCATCGATCCCGACGCTTGACGCGGATCAGAATCCGGTGTTTATCAGGGTAACTTATAGTGTTGAAGAAGGCGGAGAAGACAACCTGATAGCCGGTGCCCGCTTTGATCGTTCTATCGGTGACAACTTGACAATCGGTGCCAGCTTTACACGCGATGAGCAAATTGAAGACGGGCGAAACCTGATTGGCATTTATGGCAGCTATGATATAAGCAAGCAAACTCGTTTGTCGTTGAGTCTTGCGCACTCAGATTCATCGCAGACAGGCGTCGGCAGTGCTCACAGCTTTTCGCTCGATCACGACTGGTCGCAGAATAATTCTGCGTCGACCTCAATTACTCATCAATGGGCGGATGAAAAATTCAGTAACGCCGGCTCTTCAGTCTCAGCTGGCAGAACTGAAACCAGTGTGACTCATACGCAAAAGATCAATGGTAAAACCAGACTGTTGTTGGAAGCGCGTCAAAGTCGTATATCGTCGGGTGTTATAGAAAAACGACTGGTGGCAGGTGCTGCCCTTGAAGCCAGTATCAGGGAATGGAGAGTCAGAGCCGGTTTGCGGCGAATTCAACAAGAATCTGAAGATGGAACAGACAGATTTTCCACGCTCCTGTTGGACGGTAGCCGTAAATTCAATTTTCGAGGCAAGCCGGGTCAGGCGGACATAGAGATTGAACAGGACCTCAGTCGTCTAAGTCGCACGCGTGTTACTGCCGGTGCGAAGTTAGCATTGCACGACGCTGTAGATGGCTACGCGCGTTACGAGGTAACCAATAACCTTCTCAGCATAGCGTCTTTATCGGGCGATCTTGTGACTGAGTCGTTTGCCGTCGGTGTGGAGTCGGACGCATTCCCGTCAACCCGTCTGTATTCCGAGTATCGAATGCGTGATGCATTTGAATCAAAAGATTTTGAGTCTGCAACTGGTGTAAAGGGTGATTACGAGATTCTGGAAGGCCTGCGTATCAGTCCGAACTTTGAGTACATTGAACGGATAGGCGGCCTTGATGGTGATTCACTGTCTCTTTCTGTTGGTTTAGTTGATACGCGTAACCGGAACACCCGCCGACTCATCAGGCTTGAAAGCAGGCTCTCGAGCGAGACGGACCATTATGGACTACGAGCAAGTGTTACCTCACGTCTGAATGATGACTGGACCGGTATAGTTTCTGACAACTTAAGCTATCAGGACAACCGTAGCAGCGATGATGTACTGAGACACTCGTTAATTGCCGGGCTCGCCAGACGGCCAAAATACGAAAATAAACATCACATGCTATTCACCTACAGGCTTGAGCAGGAACGCGAGGTATCTAATGGCCTTGATCGTACGGTGCATATCGCCTCCACACATCAAAACGTGCAGATAGATAAAGACACAACGTTTTCAGGCCGAATAGGTTTAAAGCACGATACCAGCAAATTCTCTTTTAACAGAATCAGCGACTTTGCCTTACTTGCCGATGCAAGGCTGAGTTTTGACTACAACCGTCGATTGAATTTTGATACCGGCGTGGGCGCGTTGTCCACAGATGGAGCCTCAGAGGTCCGATACTCGCTGGGTATCGGATTGAACTACATACTGCATCGGAATCTGCAACTGAGTTTTGCATATAACCTGATAGGTTTTAGAGATAACGACCTTGATGAACAGGAATACAACGCCCAGGGAGCGCAAGTAGGACTGAGGTATAAACTGGATGAGGAGTTGTTTAAATGGCTGGAATAAGATTTTCAATACCTCTAAATGAACGAATAGCAGACTTTCACCTGTTTCAAGGTTGGGTAGTTGCCGGTGAATAGTCGAAACATTTGCACTTATATTGTCAACAGGCTGGCTGCTTTGCCAGGCTGGTTTTGTCTGTTGCTTTTACTAATCACGACAACAAGCGGTGTTTTATTTGCTGCGACCGAAGCCGGCACCATCATTAAGAATCAGGCCAGTGCTTCGTATCGTGATACTCAGGGCGTGCGCCGCATTACCACATCAAATGTTGTCGAGACTGTTATCAGGCAAGTCGCGGCAGTTGAGCTGACGATTAGTCAGACGAAGCCCGGAATTGCCGGACACGAAGTCAGTTTTAGTCACACACTAGTCAATACAGGTAATGGTGATGATCAGTTCGACCTGACTGTTCAGGCGGGCGGCGGTAGCTTCCTCCTGACAAACTTTGTATTTTATTCTGACTCCGATCGGGATGGTCAGGCGGATTCGTTTGTACCGATAACGCGAAGTCCTGTGATGCAAAGCGGTGAGTCGTGGAATTTTGTCGTTACCGGACTGTTGCCTTTTGATGCTTTGGATGGAGATTCCGGAACGATTAACGTCACTGTTGCCAGTGTATTTAACAATGCAGCAATAGAAGTAAACACTGACACTGTTGAAATATCCGAACTTGCTGTTATAGAAGTCAGTAAGCAAATTAGTGAATTACAAGGTAGCTCGCCCGGTGGACCGTTTACTGTTCAAATCCACTATAACAATCCCAGTGATGTAGCGGCTGATGATGTCGCGCTGATAGATGCATTGCCTCAGGGCATGACATACGTGCCTGGATCCGGGCGGTCGAGTAGTACCGGTGCTACGGTTTTATCGGACAGTAACCCCGCAGATGATCAATCAGGGATTCGTTACTGTGCCTATGATTCGAGCTGTATTGGATTGCCGGAGGCCAATGCCGACAGTGACAATGATTCTGCCAATCAGGTGACCGCTATTATTCAATCGGTAGCAGCGGGTGAATCCGGGTATATAGAATTTGAAGTAACGATTGATGCGAGTCTTTCGTCAGGAACATTGTTCAACACAGCGGAGCTCGAGTATACAACAGCTGGCGCGCAGCAAGCACGCATTAACAGTAATGCGGTGCCTTTCGCGGTAGTCGCAGGAGCGGGTGTTGTGATTAACGGTTCTGTCACCAGTAGTACTGATGGTACTAATGAACCACTTGAAAAAACTGAAAGTGTCTTTGGAGCAGACAGTAATCTGCCAGTATGCACATCGCCGAATTCGGATCCGGATGGCGACGGCTTTGGCGTGGAAAACTCCGTGAGCTGTATTGTTCCCGATCTGCAGGCAGGTAACAGCGTTTTCTACACTAACACGGTATGGAATACCGGTTCTGATACTGACGCTTTTGATATTACAGCCGTAAATTCGTCTTTTCCGGCTAGTACGGTGTTTCGATTGCTCAATGCAGACGGGCAGACACCTTTGTCAGATACCAATGGTAACGGCGTGCCTGATACCGGTCCGATAACTGCCGGTGCAGCACAGCAAATTGTATTGCAGATCCTGTTGCCAGCTGGTGTGAGTGGAGATAACAATGGGGCGCCGTTTGGTGTAACTACCGTTGCAACATCGATCAATGATTCTTTGATAAGTAATACCATGTTGAATTTGCTGCGTAATATCACCGGCGGTTCTGTTGATTTAACCAATGCTGCAGAGCTGGGTGATGCTGCAGCACTCGGTGTCGGCGCCGGGCCGGAGCCTGCCGCGGTAACAACACTTCAATCAGTACCTGGTGGCACGGTTGATTTTGATCTGGTGGTTAACAATACCGGAAGTTTTCCAATGCAGTATAACCTGGCTGCCAGTATCGTCAGTGACTTTAGTAGTATTGAATTACCTGATCAGTGGCAAATTGAATTTCTGTTAGCAGATGGCACGGTGGTGAGTAATACCGGCGTTATCGCGGCTGGTGGTTTTGTCACTGTTACCGCAAGAGTCAGTCTGCCTGAACAAGCGCCTGCGTCTGTCACCAGCTTGTATTTTAAGGTCAGCAATGAGATTTTCAATGTACAGGATATTAAGCATGATGCAGTAGAGATCAGTGCCCTTCAGTCGCTGTTATTAGGTATTGATCAGGAAGGTCAGGCGCCACCTGGCGGCTCGCGCGTATATCCTCATACGCTGGTAAACCCCGGCAATGCAGATGTTAATAATATTTCTCTTGCAGTTACTGATTCCCTTGCATCACAAGGCTGGAGTTCTGTGCTTTATGAAGATACTGATAATAACGGTGTATTCGGATCTGCTGATCAGCAGATCAGTACAGCCTCACTAGCTGCGGGTGAGTCCAGAGTTTTGTTTGTGAGAGTGTTTGTGCCAGCCACTGCAAGCGGTGGTTCATCGAATTCTACCGAGCTAACTGTGAGTTCAGCAACAGAAACATTGTTGGTCACAGATATAACTAATGTCAGTAGCGGAAATATCACTGTCCTTAAAGAGCAGGCGCTGGATAATCAATGTGACGGTGTGCTTGACAGTGGTTACAGTAGTAATACTTTTTCAGTGGAGCCTGGAAACAACTGCGTAAGGTACCGTTTGATTGCAACCAATGTGGGAAGTGAGTCTGTTGTTAACGTTGTAGTGGCAGATGCGACTCCAACTTTCACATCCTATACAGATAGTGCGCTTTGTTCTCGGCAGGACTGTACCGTGATCGAACCTGCCGCAGGCAGCGAGGGCGATATTACTGCATCAATTCCGGTGCTGCCGGCTGGTGACTCTGTGGTTGTTGAGTTCATGGTCAGGATAGACTGATGTCATTACTAGCTGCCAGATTACGTGTGATGTCAGCGTTAAGAAAGATTGCATGCTTTCTTGGTGCATTGTGGATGTTGTCCGGTACTGGTCAGGTGCATGCAGAAGGTTCCTGGCAGATGGGGTTGTTTGAAGGTTTATCTTTCCGTCAGCCTCTGTCAGAAACAATTGCCAGTATTAATCGTAACGTTTTGCGTGTGGATATACTCAACCCTGGGGAAGTAATTAACGTCCTTGCCTGTGGTACCAACAACAATAGCCTGGTTCGTGTTCTGATGTTTGATCCGTCAGGTACACTTGTTTACAACACCACGGATACGGGAAATGTTGATTGCAACGATGATTTTACCGGTGTTTTTGATCCGGCTGTTGTCGACGCGCATCAGCATGTGACAAACAGTACTGGAGTTTATGAAGTTCATTTCACTAACTTCAATGGCAATTCTCTCTTAAGATTCGATGTCACGGTAACCGATAGTGTCAATGATCTGATCGATCCGCGTGCTGAAGGCGGCAGGCTATGGGCTGATAACTGGCGTTTCAATGCCGGATCATTTGCTGAGTCACGCTCTACAGACGCCGACCTTTACGTGGTAGCAGACGGTGGCTTCACCGATACCTTTTTTGTCTGGAAGCTTGATCTGAATAATTTTGCAGGATTTGGCTATGGAATCCAGGCCAATAGTCTGGGAGTGGACAGCCCGAATGCAGCGGGTGACGTTGTGGCGGGTTTGAGTGTGCCCACTGCAGGAAATTCAAATCAGGAAGAATTCCCGATATACCTTAATTATCCGGCGCGAAACTTTCCATCTCCGACACAGAGCTTTACCGTTAGCGATCTGGCTTTCTTTGATGATCAATTAATCGACAGTGCAATTACCTCAGGTGGCGATGGTGCGTTTTTATTCACCACCGATCTCACTTCGAACGCTGTTTACGAGATTATTATTGACGTCAGCAGTGCAAGCGGCGGAGGGCCGGATGGCAATTTTGATCAGGGTGATGTGTTTTTACGTGGTACAGCAATTCCCGGTGACAATCTTGTTCCGTGGAATGGCAGAGATAACAATGGCAACGCTGTGCCTCTGGGTGCTTATCAGGCCAGATTGAGTGTCCGTATCGGGGAGTTCCATTTTACCGCAGATGATGTCGAGACTTCCGGTGGCCCCGGTAGTGTTGGTTTAAAAATGTTTCGTGTCGACCCCAATGGCACCGAGTCGCCAACGACACTGTTCTGGGATGATTTCACCGTGCTTAACAGCACTGACCCTGATGCTTTTAATCAGGCCGGTATCTTTGACGGGGATCATAACTGGGGAGCTTTTAACTCCGGTGGTATCGGTAACCGTACTTTTCTTGACACTTACACGTTTGGTATCAGTGTAACGCCGAATCCCATATCGGTTGCCATTGTACCGGACAACACACCGTTAACCACTTTGGTAAAACAATTCTCTCCGTCAACGATTAACACCGGTGATACAAGTACCATGCAGTTTGAAATTGTTAACAACGGTGGTACGACACTGACAGGCTTGACTGTCAGTGATGCCATGCCTTTCGGTATGACGCTGGTGTCTGATCCGTCTGCGATTACAGTGACTGGTGCAGGTTGTTCGAATTTTTCATTCAGCGCTGATACGATTGCCGGTGGCGATCAACTGAATATCATTGATGGCACGATGGCAGGTGGCGCAAGCTGTATAGTCACGTCAGTGGTAACCGCTTCAATTCCCGGAAGCCTTGCTAACTCAACCTCTGCGGTGACCAGCAACGAAGTACCTTTCGGGGTTGGCAGTAACGTCGCCGTATTACTTGTAGAGCCTGAAAACTCGGGCACTCCCTTTGCCTGCGATGCGAGCCTGTATGAAGTTGAAACCTTAAACGGTGCCAGTCGTCTGTTCAGTATTGAATCCGGAGCTCTGCCTTTTACGCGTTCAGAATTTTCAGGTGCTCAGTATTCACCTACATCAGAGTATCAATACACGGGTCTTGCCTGGCACCCGGAACAAAATTACCTGTATAGCATTGTTACACAGTCGAGTAATGCGCCGGGAGTCCCGGTTGTCGGATCTGTACTTCGTATCGATGCGGATGGCGGTGTGGTAAACCTCGGCCTGCCTGAAACCGGTCCGAATCTTATGTCAATGCCGGTAATTTCCGACCGGTTTGTCGGTGGTACCTTTACCCGTGACGGCAACTATATTGTGGTGACGGACGCTGGCAGCACATCAAACACCGGACAGAACATACCGGTAAGTGAACGCTCACTGATCCTTGAGATTGATGTCAGCGTGAATCCACCGCAGGTGTTGTTCAACCGTTCCCATGGAAGAGATCCCGGTGACATCGTCGCGCATGCGGATGGAAATCTCTATAGCCACACGGCAGCTGAAGGTTTGATACAAATAAACAGTCACACCGGGGGTGTCAATGTTATAGGAGGCAATGTATCAACTCGACTGAGTAGCTTGATGGCAGACAGTTTGGGGCAGGTTTATGCTCATACCGAAAGCACCGGCCAGCTTCTCCGTATTGATGTGGCAACAGGTAATGGCACCGTTGTGAGTCCGCTTGCAGGCGGTGTGACTGCAGACGGTGCATCCTGTGCCTTTGGTGTCGGGCTGACAAAAACTGCAACGGCTGCAACTGTAGAAAGCGGTAGTAGCGTGACTTACGAAGTGTCAGTTTTTAATGCTGCAGACACTCCGGTTACTGTTGACCTGACTGACGATCTGGCAGATGGCAGATCGTTCGTTGATGGTACGTTGGTTAATCCCTCAGGTGGTGTTGTTAACAACTATGGCGGTACTAACCTGCTAACGATCAATGGCATGACACTGGCGCCGCTTAGTACGTCTGTCATTACTTTTGATGTGAATATCCCACCGGGCTTTGCTAACGGTATCAGCGACAATCAGGCGGTAGTGGTGTATAGCGGCGGACTGGTCAGTTCGGACAATCCGCTCACCGTTGTTATCGGTGATGCCACGCCGGTTGAAGTTGTAGCAGCCGCTGGTATCGGTGCTGCCAAACGTGCGGTGGTATCAGGTAACGAAGTTACTTATTGGTTTACAGTTGCCAATACCGGCGCTGCGGACTTGCAGGCAGTGTCTCTCGATGATGATCTCGACGCAGTATTCGGACCCGGCAACTATAGCGTTGTGGTGCCGCCAACATTGGTTGAAGATCCGGGTTCGATAAGTGTTAATACAGCTTATACCGGCTCGGGAACAGGTGTGACGTTGATTGATGCGTCAGGCAGTACACTTGCATCCGGTGAAACAGTGGTTCTGCGTGTCACTGTTTCTGTCGATAGTCTCACTGATGTGGGAGCAGGCTTTGCAGTCTATGAAAATCAGGTAACAGTCAATGCAGAGACAAATAACGGATCACAGGTTTTTGATGTATCTGTCGATGGAGACCGCGTTGACCCGAACGCTGATGGCATCGCGGATGAACAATCTCTAACAATCGTTGATCTGGCGTCATCAGTGACGGTAAGCGGTGTTGTCTTCGAAGATAATGGATTATCGGCTGTTGCTCACGATGCAGTACAAAGTGGTGGTGAACCATCAATTGCGGGAGTAGTACTGGAGTTGCGGGATAGTTCGTCTAACCTGATAGATACCGCAACAACCGATAGTTCGGGTCGTTACGTTATTTCTGTGCCACCGGCACACGCCGGTGAAGTTTTACAACTGGTGACGTTGCCGCTATCCGGTTTGCAGTCGATCTCCGAGGCTTATGCATTGAATAGTGGTGCCAATGTATCCGATGGACTGGTGCAGTTTACGCCTGACTTTAACAGCGGTGCGTCCGTAATCGATTTCGGTAAAGTAAAAACACCGCAATGGCTCAGTGACAATGTGGCTGAAAACAACCCTGGTACCACTGTGTTTCATCCACACAGATATCGTGCGTTTACCGAGGGCAGTCTGCAGTTAAGTTATACCAATGTATCCGGCCAGGCCGGTAGCTCGGCCTTTAGTGCAACACTACACCTTGATAATAATTGCAGCGGTACTCTCGACAGTGCCGATGCCGTACTGCCTGCAGTGTTGAATGTTGTTGCTGGTCAGGTGGTTTGTGTGGTTAACAGAGTGTTTATTGCTTCCAATGCATCCAATGATGAATCCTACACAACATCTATCACTGCAGTCACAAGTTACACTGACCCGCTCGGTACAGGTCATTCGGTATCTAACACACAACAGGTGACAGACCTAACTCGAGCAATAGCCACAGGGCAAGGTGTGTTGTCATTGTCAAAGCGTGTACAGAATCTGACGGCATCCGGTGCAGTGACTACCAGTAATACAGCCTCACCGGGGGATGTTCTGCGTTACAGCATAAATTTTCGCAACAGTGGAACCGGTCCGGTGACAGAGGTATTGATTGCCGATAGCACACCGGCATTTTCGGTGCTTGAGTTACCGGTGCAATGTCCTGTTGTATTGCCAGTCGGGATTTCCAATTGCCAGGTGCTGTTACCTCAGCCGGTTGAGAATAGTGCCGGTTACAACGGTCCGGTGCAATGGCAGTTTGACGGGGCGTTTCCGGCCGGTGCCGAGAGTAATGTGTCGTTTCAAATCCGCGTAGAATAGACGACTAAATTAGTAGGAATTAAATGCTGCTTTTGTTTTTAAATACAGTGCTTTAGCTATCCGAAGTCGATGGTGCAGCTGCAACGTCTCCTGGTGTATAATCAGGTCTGAGTTAATCAGCCGGACCACGCACTTGACCAAGCTTCTCAACAGATCCCCATTAAGCCCGACAGCTGATCTGAAGCGTGCCGGACTCAAAGTTACTCTGCCGCGGCTCAAGATACTGGAAATTCTGGAAAACACAGTTGAGCACCACATGAGCGCGGAAGATGTCTACAAAGCGCTGCTGGCGGAAGATACTGAAATAGGTCTGGCTACTGTTTACCGCGTACTAACCCAGTTTGAAAGTGCGGGGCTGGTTACAAGACACCGCTTTGACGGCGGTCAGGCTTTGTTTGAGCTGGATACCGGTGACAGTCACGACCATATTGTCTGCGTTAAAAGTGGTCAGGTGGCAGAATTCAAGGATGAAAAACTTGAAGAGCGCTTGCGTGAGATAGCTAACGAACTGGGTTATGAGCTACAGGATCACAGCATTGTGCTTTACGGGGTTGTTAAATAACTTTTCTGCAACTGCAAAGCGGGATTTGCAGTACCTGTTCGCTTGGTTGATAAGATTATCTTAACCAGTTGATTCCTCTTTGCCACGTCTGACCAGCACGTATACCGCGCCGGTGCCGCCGTGTACCGGTTTGCATGAGCAGAATGCCATCACGTGTCTTCTTTGTCGTAACCACGAAGAGACAAAGGGTTTCATCACCGGTTTGTCTGTTGCGGTCCTGCGGCCCTTGCCATGGATAATACGAACGCAACAGCTTTGATGAGTGTCGACCGTGTGGGCGAGAAATTCAGTTAACATGACGCGGGCTTCTGCCACGGTCATGCCGTGCAAGTCGAGTTCGTCCTGTATAGAGTAATACCCGTTGCGCAGTTTCTTCATGACCCGGTTTTGTACACCATCGCGACGCCATGAGAGGTGCTCTCCTGAATCGAGTTCATCCGGATCACGATCATCCTGCATTGCCTCGTGCATCACGGAGCGTTCATCTTTTTCGAGCTGGCGTGGTTTTGCTTTGACCCTGGAAGGGGTTGGCGCTACCTTTTCATCGATTACCTGTTTAACGTCTCCGACGGCTCTGCGAAACAGCTCGGCAGGATCATTGATATCTGCCAGTTCTTCATTAGTTGCCGGGTCTTTTGCGCCGCCTCGTTTGTTGTCTTTAGATGAAGTCATTATGTGTAGGCAGGTTTTTGCTTGTCTGGAAAATTAGAAGCCTGGCAGGGATATCACTTGCAGAAGTTTTGAAGATAGATTTTTTCTTTTGACAACGTCTGTTAAGTATTCGGCGTAATTAGAGTTAAACTGTGGCTTCAGGCACTGTGAAAACAAATCCCTGCGCGATATTCTTGTTTCGAAGAATAATTTGTGCCGGGTGTCTGCGTAGCAGAACCGATTTTTGTCGTGCAGACTTCCAGCGTGCAGTATAACCACAGCAATCTTTGTGAAACAGTATCAGGAGCAATTCAGTGAATAAACCCGATGATCAGACTCTTCGGCAAAATTTGACAGACATCCAGTACAAGGTAACACAGGGGCACGGTACTGAGCGACCGTTTACCGGTGAATTGAACGACAATAAAAAATCCGGCAAGTATCTCTGCGTGGTATGCGGTGCGCATTTGTTTGACTCTGACACCAAGTACGATTCAGGCAGTGGCTGGCCGAGCTTTTACGATGTTGCTGTGCCTGAAAATCTGGAAGAAACCAACGACAAAAGCCACGGTATGGTGCGTACCGAGGTGCACTGCAAGCATTGTGACGCACATCAGGGGCATGTTTTTCCGGACGGACCAAAGCCAACCGGATTGCGTTACTGTATTAACTCTGCGTCGTTAAAGTTTGAGCCTTCAGATGACTCATAAAGTTATTACCTACCCGGTGTTACCGGTGGAACAATGTGCGTTATAGAATTGACCAGACGACTGGTTTGCCAATCGCTGAAACATCGCCCGGCATGCTGGGCGCTACTGTATTGCTGGCGCTTGTTATTGGCGTTGTGTTACTGCTGGTCGGCAGGCGGGGCAAGCAACTCTGGATAGTAGTGTGGAGTATCGGTTTAATTATCTGCAGCGTACTTTATTTGCTGTGGCATTACCTGCGTTATATCAAGGGTGGTTAGACATCATTTGCCATCAATAACCCGGGTAGTTGCGCGCAGGCACATCCACCAACTTCTACAGTGGTGGATGCACGCTTTGCTTTTTGCTTTAAATTCGGCTTATAACTAAGCCTGATTGGCAGCGCGATTCTCTACCAGATCATCGACCACGGCCGGATCAGCCAGGGTTGAAGTGTCTCCGAGACTGTCTACTTCATTCTCGGCGATCTTGCGCAAAATACGGCGCATGATTTTACCGGAACGTGTCTTGGGTAGACCTGGTGCCCATTGAATTACATCAGGGCTTGCGATCGGGCCGATCTCTTTTCGTACATGCTGGACCAGTTCAGCGCGGAGTTCTTCTGTGGGTTCCGTACCTACCATCAGTGTGACATAGGCGTAGATACCCTGGCCTTTGATGTCATGCGGGTAACCGACAACAGCGGCTTCTGCCACTTCATTGTGAAGTACCAGTGCGCTTTCTACTTCAGCGGTACCCATGCGGTGACCGGAGACGTTGAGTACGTCATCAACACGACCGGTAATCCACCAGTAGCCGTCTTCATCTACACGCGCACCGTCACCGGTAAAGTAGTAACCCGGGTACATCTTGAAATAAGTTTCGTGAAAGCGCTCATGATCTCCGTAAACGCTGCGCATCTGACCCGGCCATGAGTGGGTAATCACCAGATTGCCGCTGGCGGGCTGTTCTTCAATGAGTTTGCCTTCATCGTCCATTAAGGCAGGACGAATACCGAAGAACGGTCTGGTTGCCGATCCAGGCTTGAGGGCTGTCGCGCCTGGTAGTGGCGTGATCAATATGCCGCCGGTCTCTGTCTGCCACCAGGTATCGACAATCGGGCAGCGTTCGTCACCGACAATTTTATAGTACCACTCCCATGCTTCAGGATTGATGGGTTCACCGACAGAGCCAAGCAGTCTGAGGCTGCTGCGTGAGTGTTTCTTAACGAGTTCATCGCCCTGAGCCATCAGCGCTCTGAGTGCGGTAGGTGCCGTGTAGAAAGTATTGACCTGATGTTTGTCAATGATCTCCCAAAAGCGACCGGCATCAGGGTAGGTCGGTACGCCTTCGAACATAAGTGTGGTTGCGCCATTCGCCAACGGACCATAAACAATATACGAATGACCGGTTACCCAGCCAACGTCTGCAGTACACCAATAGATATCACCGTCTTTGTAGTCGAAGACGTATTTATGCGTCATTGCAGCGTAGAGAATGTAGCCACCGGTTGTGTGCAGCACACCTTTGGGCTTACCGGTTGAACCTGAGGTATAGAGAATGAAGAGTGGATCTTCGGCATCCATTTCTACCGCAGGGCAACTGGTTGATCCTGCTTCTACCAGTTCGTGATACCAGACGTCACGTCCGTCATTCCATCCGGTTGGATCACCGCCGTGTTTTACAACGACCATTTTACGAACGCTTGGGGTATCTTCGCAGGCTTTATCTGCATTGGTTTTAAGTGTGACCTTTTTACCGCCTCGCAGGCCCTGATCAGCTGTGATGACGATACTGCATTCAGAGTCATTGATGCGATCGCGCAGCGCATCAGGTGAGAAGCCACCAAATACAACCGAGTGTACTGCGCCGATTCTTGTACATGCGAGCATAGCCACAGCGGCTTCGGGAATCATTGGCATATAGATACAGATTCGATCGCCTTTGCTGACACCCAGACCTTTAAGAGCGCTTGCAAACTGACAAACTTCAGCGTGCAGTTCTTTGTAGGTTATTTTTTTATGTTCTTTGGGATCATCCGCTTCCCAGATTATTGCCACCTGCTCGCCACGGGTTTCCAGGTGTCGGTCGAGACAGTTGTGGGCGACATTTACTTTTGCGCCTTCAAACCATTTGATATCTGCAGTGTGATAGTCAACGTTCTGTACGGTGTCCCATGGTGTGAACCAGTCTATGAGCTGGTTTGCCTGCTCTGCCCAGAACTCGTCCGGGGAATCAATGGATTGCTGGTACATCTCGTGGTACTGCTTATCCGTGATCCAGGTGTTACTGGCTGCATCTGAATTAACTGGATAGGTTTTTGAATCTGACACTAATTGTTCTCCGCTGGCTTTCGCCGATGGGTGAACGATAGGGTGATGCTTTTCCCGGGTCAACACCTGGTGTCTGAAATCTTCTCTGTTAGTGATTTTTATGGCTTAATGTATCGTTTTTGAATCAGTCTGATGGCGACTACTGCCGTTGTAACGTCGTTCTTAATTCAGGAGCACATTGTCGGGATTGATGTTCTATCCCAGTTGTCCCTGCAATGCGCCAGAAACTGTTGGCAGGAATTCAGTGTTGTAGCGGGCTCCGACTGGCCAAGCAGGCGCCAGGCGGCTTTCAGGTTGCTCAACGGGTTAGAGTCGTCCAGTGCGCGGGCACCGGTCTGTTTGCTAAGCTTGCGACCGTCGTTGCCTATCGCCAGTGGCAGGTGCAGGTAGGCCGGTGTCGGGTAATGCAGCAGTTGCTGAAGCTTAATTTGTCTGGCGGTGTTGTCGAGCAGATCAGAGCCTCTGACCACGTGTGTGATGTTCTGTCTTGCGTCATCCACCACCACTGCCAGTTGGTAGGCGTAGAATGGCCCGCGTCTTCTGACAATAAAATCACCGACTGAATGACTGACCTGTTCGCTGACTGTTCCGTGCACAATATCTTCAAATTCGATCACCTGATCAGTCACTGACACCCTCAGTGCCCGGTCTTCTTCAGCGTGATTCAAATGCCTGCAGGTGCCGGGGTAGTTGCTTTGTTGCAGGGCTCTTAAAGTTTTACGCGTACAGGTACAGGCGTAGAGCTTTTGTTGTTGTCTGAGTTCTTCAAGCGCCTCGTCGTAGTGGCGTGAGTTATCGTGCTGCCAGGTGATGTCTTCATCCGGATACAGATGATGTGCCTTCAGACTGTTGACAATATCCTCTGCAGCGTTCGGTGATTCGCGTTGTGGATCGATGTCTTCAATGCGTACCAGCCACTTGCCGCCGTGGTGCCTCGCATCGGCCCAGCTGCCCAGTGCGCTAACCAGCGAGCCGGCATGCAACGGGCCGGTGGGTGAGGGCGCAAATCGACCGATGTATTGAGCTGGCATTGGGTTCATTGTTATTGCATGTTTATGCAGACCATAAAACCTGCACCGTAAAATGCAAAACGGCACATCCATCGGGATGTGCCGTTAGTATGAACAAACAAGTTCTGTTTAAAGCTATGCAATCTGCTTTTCGCGAATCTCTTCAAGCGTCTTACACTCTATGCATAAATTTGCAGTCGGTCGTGCTTCAAGTCGCCTGATACCGATTTCGACACCACAGCCATCGCAGTAACCGTATTCGTCTTCATCGAGTTTGCTGATGGACTCATCGATTTTTTTAATCAGCTTGCGTTCACGATCACGGGTACGAAGCTCCAGACTGAACTCTTCTTCCTGAGTCGCCCGGTCGTTCGGGTCGGGAAAGTTAGTCGCGTCGCTTTTCATGTGACCAACGGTACGATCAACTTCCTCCATTAACGATAATTTCCAGTTCAGCAGTATTTGCCGAAAGTGCTCGATCTGCTCATCGTTCATGTAATCCTCGCCCTTGCCTGGCTGGTAGGGATCGAACGTCTTGAACTGACCATCGGCCGCTGCACGTGCCGGAGCGGCTTTCCTCTTAGCCTGCACTTTCTTTGCGGGCGCTTTTTTAGCCGGCGC
>CAZKAQ010000003.1:0-54377 GCA_964550655.1 uncultured Granulosicoccaceae bacterium | reverse complement strand
GGCGCTTTTTTAGCCGGCGCCTTTTTAGCCGCAACTTTCTTGACCGGTGCTTTTCTGGCGACCGTTTTCTTGCTGGCTGCCTTTTTCGCAGGGGCCTTCTTTTTTGGCGCTGCTTCTTCAACAGCGGCTACTTTGACTGGATTCACCTTTTTTGCGGTCGCTTTTTTCTTAGCTGCAGATTTTTTGGCTACAGCTTTCTTTTTGGGGGTCGGGCTGGCTTTCTTCTTTGCAGTTGCCCGACGGGTTGCTGTGGCAACATCCGAGCTTGCTGCCCTGGCAGTTTTCTTTTTCGTGGCCATCTTTACGCCTGTACATAATCCGAAGCCGGTGGTTTCTATCAGATTTCGGTTTTGGAGGCAAATTTAATCACGGCTTTTTGTGACAGATCGAGCAGCCTCCGGCAGTTCTGTGGAGTAGTCATTTTCTAAAAATGTGAAGCAATTACGGGCAGTTAGCGCGGCCCAATCGGGTAAATGCAGGCCTGATTCGGCCATCAATGCTTATTTGGTCACACACCGGATTGGCTGCCAATCGGACCAAATCGAAAGCCTGCGTGCTGCAGCAAAGGGGCGCCGTTTGTACCGTTCAGCTGTTGTTTTCAATAATATGCAGTCAATCGATCCGGTTGATGGTCGCTCCGGCGCGACCGTCCGATACTCTGACTTCAATCTGCTGCTCAGGTTCCAATTGCCCTGTGGAAGTGATGACTTCGCCGTCAGGCTTTTGCACGATAGCGTAGCCGCGAGCCAGGGTGTTAAGCGGGCTGATGGTTTGCAGCGCCCGCAGGTTGCTTTCGAGTCGTGCCCGGGTGGTTTCAACTATTGCGTTCAGGTTTTGCACTAAACGGTTGTGGCACAGTGTGATTCGCTCGCGTCGGCGCGTGATTTCACGTTGCGGTGACAGATTGCGCAGTCGTAGTTGCAGGCTCGACAAATAGTTGTTCGCCTTTGACGCTGAAAGCTGCATCGCGCGCTGCAAGCGCAAATCGAGTTCATCGCACCGTTGTGTTCTCTGTTGTAACTGCTGACTCGGGTGTTGGTTGTTGAGCCTGCGCAATAGTTGTTTCAAATTGTGCGTGTTAGATTCTGCGTGCTGCCTGATCATTCGCAGCATTCTTCGTTGCAGGGCCATCAGTGCTTGTTGCAGCTCTGTCTGATCAGGACTGACCAGTTCCGCTGCAGCAGATGGTGTGGGCGCGCGTTGATCCGCAACCAGATCAGCTATGCTGAAATCAATCTCATGCCCAACGCCACAAATGATTGGAATTTTTGATGCAAAGACGGCGCGCGCAACGGTCTCTTCATTAAAGGCCCATAAATCTTCCAGTGATCCGCCTCCTCGCATTAGCATGAGCACATCACACTCGGCACGCTGATTGGCGATCTTCAGCATGCCGGCTATCGAGGGCGCTGCCTGTTTGCCCTGTACAGTAACCGGGTAGACAATCAATTCGGCACAGCGGAATCGGCGTCTCAGTACATTTAATGCATCTTGCAGTGCTGCACCCGTGGGAGACGTTACAAGCCCGATGCGTGTGGGAAAAGCCGGTAATGGTTGCTTGTGAGTCTCATCAAACAGACCTTCCGCCTGTAATCGTTTCTTGGTTGCTTCGAATTGCTGCTGCAGTGCACCGACACCGACCTCCATCATTTTGTCGGCTATCAGCTGGTAATCACCACGTTGTTCATAGATACCCAGCCTGCCTCTGACCAGCACCTTCTGGCCGTCGGCCGGTGTAAATTGCACGCGCCGGTTGTCGTTGCGGAACATCGCACAGCGCAGTTGTGATTTGCTGTCTTTGAGTGAAAAGTACATGTGCCCCGTGCGGGCGCGCATTAAATTAGAGATTTCACCCTCGACCCAGATGCTGCCAAACTGGGTATCCAACAGCCACTTGACCTCCGAATTCAAATCGCTGACGGAGTACACCTCATCAAGTGCCATGGGTATTTGTTCCATCGGGAAATTCCTGCACAGTGGTGAGTTCAAAACAGGCAACAGAGCCGGTGTCACTCAGAGTGACAGGCAGCGGTAGTTAATCAAGTTAACTCGCGCCGGTCAAACTGATATAATGAAGTGCACGGTCAAGATCAAGATCAAGATTATCCGCAACCGGGCAACTACCTATGAATATCGTTCAGGACGCACTCACGTTCGACGACGTATTGTTACAACCTTCGCACTCCCTCGTGCTGCCTAATCAGGTGCAACTGAAGACCCGATTAACTCGCGAAATTGCCCTGAATATTCCACTGCTCTCGGCGGCAATGGACACCGTGACCGACTCCCGGCTGGCTATTGCCATGGCGCAGGAGGGCGGTATTGGTATTGTTCACAAGAATATGTCGGTAGCTTTGCAGGCGGCAGAAGTGCGCCGCGTCAAACGCTTTGAAAGCGGTGTGGTGTTAGAGCCCATCACCATCACGCCACAGACAACACTGCGGGAAGTGCGTGAGCTGACCGCCAAACATGGTATCTCGGGTTTACCGGTTGTCGATGGCAGTGGCCTGGTCGGCATTGTCACCAAACGCGATATCCGCTTCGAGACCCGGGATGATGAGCCCGTCTCGAGCATGATGACGCCCAAAGAGAAACTGGTAACGGTACCTGTTGATGCGCCGCGTGAAGAGGCGCTGAATAAACTGCATCAGAACCGCATTGAAAGAGTCCTTGTGGTAGATGATTCGTTTCAACTTAAAGGCATGATAACCGTCAAAGACGTCAGAAGTGCACGTCATTATCCCATGGCTTGTAAAGACCCTCATGAAAGACTCATAGCCGGTGCTGCGATAGGGGTTGGAGCAGACACGGATGATCGCACCGATGCACTGGTTGAAGCAGGTGTCGATGTACTTATTGTCGATACTGCACATGGCCATGCGCAAAGTGTTATTGATCGCGTAAAAAAAACCAGACAGCGCTTCCCGCATCTGCAGATTGTGGCAGGTAATATTGCCACCGCGGCAGCTGCATCTGCATTAATTGACGCGGGCGCGGATGGCTTGAAAGTCGGCATCGGACCGGGTTCAATCTGTACTACCCGAATCGTCGCCGGTATTGGTGTGCCACAAATAACCGCAATCGATAACGTGGTGCAGGGTGCCGCAGGTACTGGTGTGCCGGTTATCGCAGACGGAGGGATCCGCTTTTCAGGTGATATTGTTAAAGCCATAGCTGCCGGTGCATCGAGTGTGATGATCGGCAGTTTGCTTGCAGGTACTGAAGAAGCACCGGGTGAAGTAGAGTTATATCAGGGGCGGTCTTATAAGTCCTATCGTGGTATGGGATCGGTTGGTGCCATGCAGCAAGGTTCGAGTGATCGTTACTTTCAGGACGATGAAAGCTCTCCACAGAAACTCGTGCCGGAAGGTATCGAGGGCAGGGTGCCATATAAAGGACCATTAAGCGCTGTGCTGCATCAGTTAATTGGTGGCTTACGTTCGGGTATGGGTTATTGTGGCTGTGAGTCAATAGCGGCAATGCAGACCGAAGCAAACTTCGTCAAAGTCAGTAATGCCGGAATGCGTGAGAGCCATGTGCACGATGTACAGATCACCAAAGAACCGCCCAACTACCGGCTTGAATAATCACTCTCCCGGTTTTACTTAAACAGATTGCTGCATTTGATCAGCTGCAATACTCTTTAAAATTTTACATTCCTGCAAAAGCTTACCGGAGCGACGTTGGCTGATATCCACCACCATAAAATACTGATCCTCGATTTTGGTTCGCAGTTCACGCAACTTATTGCAAGGCGTGTCAGAGAAGCAGGTGTGTATTGTGAAATATACGCCTGTGATGTAGCAGCCGATCTTATCGCGGCCTTTGAACCGCGCGGGATTATTTTATCTGGTGGTCCCGAGTCAGTAACGAATGAATCGCGACATCCGGTTGATGACATTGTATTCAAACTTAATGTACCGGTGCTCGGTATCTGTTATGGCATGCAGGCAATGGCAGCATACTTTGGTGGCGATGTAGCATCACATCGCAAGAGTGAGTTCGGTTATGCGACAGTGCGCGCACGTGGTCACTCGAAACTGCTTAAAGATATTCAGGATCACGTTAACGATGAAGGTCATGGACTACTTGATGTCTGGATGAGTCATGGTGATCGGGTAGAGGCTTTACCACAAGGTTTTAAGTTGATTGCCAGTACTGAAAGCGCACCGATTGCAGGGTTTGCAGATGAAGAACGTAAACTCTATGCGCTGCAGTTTCATGTTGAGGTGACTCACACAAAGCGTGGCTCGGAAATAATCAATCGATTTGTGGCAGACATATGTGACTGCCGCACGGACTGGCAGCCTGCCGGTATTGTTGAAGCATCCATTGCAACTGTTAAACAAACAGTCGGTGAAGATACTGTGCTGCTGGGTCTGTCCGGCGGGGTCGATTCTTCTGTAGTCGCTGCCATGCTGCACAAAGCGATAGGTAAACAGCTGGTGTGTGTTTTTGTTGATAACGGTTTGTTAAGGCTTGGTGAAGGTGACCAGGTGATGGATACCTTTGCAGAGTCTCTCGGTGTACGGGTCATCAGGGTAGATGCTGAACAGGAGTTTCTTGATGCATTGAAAGGAGTCGATGATCCCGAACAAAAGCGCAAGATCATTGGTGGGCTTTTTATTAAAATATTCGAGCGCGAAGCTCGCAAGTTGAGCAATGTGAAGTGGCTGGCACAGGGTACTATCTATCCTGATGTTATTGAGTCTGCCGGTAATGCCACTGGTAAGGCACACGTTATTAAATCTCACCATAATGTCGGTGGCCTGCCGGCAGATATGGAACTTAAACTGGTCGAACCACTGCGAGAGTTATTTAAAGATGAAGTACGCAAGATTGGTCGTGAACTTGGCTTGCCAGATAACATGATAGACCGGCACCCGTTTCCGGGGCCGGGGCTCGGCGTGAGAATCCTTGGTGAAGTAAAAAAGGAGTACGCCGACACGCTTCGGCTTGCTGATGACATTTTTATCCACGAGCTGCGATCACATGATCTCTATCATCGGGTGTCACAGGCATTTGCGGTATTTCTGCCGGTTAAATCAGTTGGCGTTACCGGAGATGGTCGTCGCTATGCTCATGTGATCAGCTTGCGGGCGGTAGAAACCTCTGATTTTATGACCGCCAATCGGGCGAGGCTGCCGGACGATTTTCTCGATCTGGTGTCACGCCGGATTATTAACGAGATAGAAGGCATAGCACGCGTGGTCTATGACATCTCCAGTAAGCCGCCGGCCACCATTGAATGGGAATGATGTTGCTTGACATAACCGGGGCGTCCATATATGTCTATATAATCGCCCTTTGACTTGTTGGTTGCTGGATTTTCCCTTTTGAGCCCAATGCAAAAGTAACAAAACCAACCGCAGCAATAACAAGACAGATAATCAATAATTTAGAGTATTTGTGTTCATAACCAAACACATCTGTCATCCAGTGTAAATTTTTATAGGTCGAGGTTTCAGTAACATAAGTGATAGCGCCAAACACTGTTACTGCAAACGTGATCACTAAAGGCCAAAGCGCAATTTGCCGGTTCCCCCAAATAGAAAAGACGATCACGGGCAACAAAAACATGGATAGTGTGCCGCTCACAGCAACCGCTGCATATAAATCTTTGTTATTCCAAACAAGAAAAGCACCGCCCAAAACTAAAAAGGCAATCATCACAATTCGTCCTGAATTGACTGTCTCTGGCAATAATTGCATGTCTTTTACCACTAATTTCGATGCACTTGAAAAGGTTGAATCAAGTGTTGATAAAGCGGAAACAACCAAAGCCACACTGAATAAAATCATGATTGGTTCGCCAAATAAACTGGTTAAAGCTTCAATCATGCCTTGTTCATCGGATTTATTTAGACCTGCAAAAACGCCCAACGAAGCAAACATCAAAATACAGACTATTGAAATCCATGCAGCATGCAAAAAAGATTTTTGAGTGGTTTCTTTATCTGCCAAAAAACCGCGATCCATCATCACCGGATCATGCAGTGGGTAGCTCCATAATTGCAAAGCTGCCACGAGCAATAGCACCCAACCTGGCGAGCTTATATCCGGAGTTGAGTTAATTAGTGCAGAAAAATTAAATAAATCATGGCTCAACATGGCAAAAAACAGAAAAACTACCAAAGCCAGCACGATCACCGATTGAAACACATCAGTTCGCAGCGACGCCCTTAGGCCGCCCATTGATGAATAGGTCACTGTCACCACACCAATCGCCAACATGGCCAGAAAATATTCATGCGAGCCTTTCAGACCAAAAATTTCACCCACTACAATCAAGTTAGCAAACACTTCGCTTAACAGACGCAAAATAATCACGAAGTTGTACATCCATGATCCGGCTGAACCATATTGTGCGGTTAAAAAACTCTGTACATTGTTATAACCATGTTTGAAGCGCAAATGCTGAATAATGGCTCCGCCAGTGACGAAAGACAGATAATAAGCGGTGTAAGCAAGCGCACCTGCGATGCCATAATGAAAGCCTAAAATTGCCGCTGTCATTAGCGATCTGGCAAAAATCCATGTAGTGACTTGTGAAAGCACAAGGGTCCACAATGAAGGAGCAGAACCTGTTTCCGAGAAGCCTTGATAAAATCCTTCTACTGTTTGAGTTCTGGGCGTGATAGCGAGGCTGGCGATTAGAATACCAGCAGTGACCATTAAAATAATTAGGATTGACATGGTTGTTTGACTTTAACTTCCTTTCAAATGTTATTGGTTTTTCTGCTCGAGACACTATTAAGCTCTGAGGACTTCCAGCATGGAAAGCTGACCCTTGTTAAGCGCACTATCAGGTGTAAGCACAGCCATGGCCAGTGCTTTACGATAATCTTCATCAACCTGAGGCAAAGGTGATTGCAGCATTTGCATTAGCAGTTCCTTTGCTTTCGTAAGACTGGCTCCAAACCGCTCAATTACAGCCTGCACTGTTACATGTTGCTCGGGGTCTTCAAGCCAGCAATCATAATCGGTGGCAATACAAATGGTTGCATATGACAGTTGCGCTTCACGAGCCAGAAAAACTTCCGGCACATTGGTCATACCAACCAAATCACAGCCCGCTCCACGCATGAAAAAACTTTCGGCCTTGGTACCAAGACGAGGTCCTTCAACACAAGCATAGGTTTTATCGATATGAAGCTTTGTGTTACTTCGCCCGGCCACATCAGCAATCCAGGCAGATAAGTCAGGACAGGTAGGAATAGCAGTTGAAACATGCGCCGCGATTCCATTGCCAAAGAAAGTATGTTCGCGCTTACCCTTTGTCAGATCAAAATATTGCGAAGGAACACTAAAATCACCGGGTGCGATTTCCTGTTGAAGACTTCCTACAGCGGAAAAGCCAACAACCATTCGAGCGCCAGCTTTCTTCAAGGCAAAGATATTTGCCCGGTAATTGATCTCATGGGGCAAAAACGCATGACCAGCTCCATGGCGTGGCAGAAACAGAAAATCTCTTTCCCCGGCGCGTAATGTCTTCACAGGGGCGGACGGTGTGCCAAAGGGCGTGTCAATTTCAAGTTCTGAAACCAGTTCAACGCCTTCAATATCATAAAGGCCGGTTCCACCAATTATTGCCAACATGGATTAATCTTTCACGCTACATGCACCGCCACCCAACACACAGAACTTTGCGCAAAAGCGATGGTTGAGGGGCACGGGCCTTGAAGCTTCTTTGAGTGTTTCACCCAGATTAAATTGCTGGTCATAAGCCAAAAGTGTACAAGCCTGAACGGAAGGATTTTTGTCCCCCCTGTGTTTCACAACCATGCGCGATGAAGAACACATCATGTCCGCAGGATTTACATCCAGAATACTCCAGCATGCCGTTGTGATTTCCGGCACATCATTATTCTCTTCCATTTCGGGAAACAGAATGAGTTGCTTATGATTCTGTGCATCAATTTTGATGTTATTGTTTTCAAAAAACGCTGCAAAACCGTCTCTCAGCTCTGCTTCTTCCTCACCCCACCGCGTGCGACCGGCAATATCGATGTTAAAGCCATGTTCTGAAAGCCATTGAAGACCCTTCATCATTGGCTCCCAGGAATTTGGCCCACGCTCTTCCTCGTGCAACTCCGGCTTGAAATGATCAACTGAAACACGAAGCGTCATCTGGTCGCTATAAGTTTCATTCAATTTTAAAAGACCGTCAGCGCATTTCATCATCGGACGCATGGCATTGGTCAAGACCAAAAGCCTGAACCCACGCTCAAGTGAGGTTTCCATGATTTTCAAAATATCAGGATTCATGAAAGGCTCACCGCCTGTGATGCCGATTTCAGCTGTACCGAGTTGGTTATCGCGAATTTCGTCGAGGTAAGAAACCGCTTCGGCATGTGAAAGATAGACCAGGCGATTATTTTTCGGAGTGGATTCGATATAGCAGTTAACACAAGCAAGATTGCAAAGCGTACCGGTATTAAACCAAAGCGTTTCGAGTTTTTTCAAGCCAACGCGCGCGCGCGGTTCACCCTTGGCAGTAATCTCGGGATGAGAAAACTTGTCGTCCTTCTCAAGCGCCTCGCTATTGATGATCAAATTCATAAAACTCGGGTACCGTATGATTAAGTTATGCTATTCAATATAAGACCAGGCAATACCTTGGCAAGACGAATAGTGCAATTGACAATTATTCATCAGTCACATAGACAAAGGCTTTGTTTCTTCTCTGTTTTGTTCTAAGCCGGTTTTATGACTAACTAATATCGATATAAAAAATGGCTCACTTGAAGGGCTTTGGAGGCTGGATCTTTCCCGCATCCTTGTAGGTCCCACCTGTACACAGCTTTTTGGAGATCCTGACGCTGAGATCATCAGGATCGACCGTATGAGGGTGTGAATGATACACGCTTCCGGGGGCCTCAGTTTTCAAAAGATTCTAACGGCAATTACACCACCGAAAGCGCCTGCTCTCTCTGTGCCAACCGAAACAAAATCCGGTTGCGGTGACTTTCGAGCTTGCAAAATCATACTATCATGTTCATACTATATGTATGGGTACAATACGAAAAACTATTTCACTTCCTGAACAAATTGCCAAACGTCTTGATAAGGAAGCCAAACGGCGGAAGACGTCGGTATCGGCAATCGTCACGGAGCTGGTGCAGCAACAACCTGCAAAGTTGCCCTATGCTGGCTTGATAGATGACGATGAGCAGATGTCACAAAATATTGAGCATATCCTTGCGCGTGTAAGCGGTTGATTGTTTGCGATACGGGGCCAATCGTATCGGCTATTAACAAAGGTGAGAAACGCCGGCACTTGTTTGCGTCTGAATTGCTGGCCCGTCTAGGGAGAAAGGTTATAGTCCCGTGGCCAATCCTGGTCGAGACAGATTTATTGCTCAGATCACGAGGCTACCCATCAGCGGCAATCGTGTTTGGCGAAAGCATGGCAACAGGTGTTCATCGTCTTGAATCTCCAACAGCAGCGGATCTTAAATTAGCCCTGAAGCTTGGTAAGCGTTTTATCGACAGTGGAGTCGATCTGCCGGATTTAATCGTCATGGCTATGGCACATCATCGCAAAGCACAGATTTTAACCTGGGACTTCAGACACTTTCGATCAGTTGTTTTGAAGCGAGGTCATCATTGGTCTTTGCTTGTGACAGAGGACGAAATGCCACTGCCATAATCACACAATTCGGCTTTTGTCTTAAAACCGCGTTGCGGGAATCCCGCCCATCGCCTCATTGACAGCGTAACGAGCATGACGAAGCTCAAGCCTCGCATTGATCACACTTGATTTCAAATCCAACAAATTAGTGCGAGCATCGAACACTGCGAATATATCTGCCTCACCGGCATTAAAGAATTGTTCCGTCAATCGCAGGTTAGCGTTTGCAGCCGACATCTGCTGTCCCTCCCGCAAAGAAGTTACCGAACGGGCAGCTTCGACATTTCCGAATGCGGTTTTAAGTTCGGTTAGTGCCTGCAACTCACTCTGCTCCAGATTATAGTTTGCCTGCTTCAGTAGCGCATCTGCACGTGCGATCTGAACCTGACCCTGATCGAAGACCGGCAATTGCACAGAGACAGACGGCCCGACAAAGTTTTCACTGTCTTCACGTTCCAGTTCCACGCCTGCCTCTGCAGAGCCGATGACTAACCCGCGTCTTTGCTGACGCTTGAGCGCTTCGAGGTGGCCAATGTTTGCTCTTGCTGTGATGAGATCAGGACGCCACTCAAGTGTGACCATGCTGGCGGCATCAAAGTTTGGAAGATAGAGATCTTGCACTGCGTCTGCTTGCGGAATGTTCATTCTGTCGAGGTTCTGCAGGCCGACTCTGAGGCGCAGTGTTTCACCTGTTGAGATCAGATCAGCTTTTGTTGTCTCGACGTCTGCGCGGGTATTCAGATAAGCCTGTTCTTCAAGTGATACTCGTTGCAGGTCCACCTCGTCTGCGGTGTAGAGTTGCCGCGCCACCTCGCGGCGCGTCTTTGCAAGCGCTTGTTTCGTTTCTGCCAGTGCTACGCGTTCGCGTGCAGCAATATAGTCGGCATGCGCGCGTCGCACCGCACTCGCATGTGCGACTACAGTGCCGACGATCTGCGCTTTGGCGGTTTCAAATTCAAATGAAGCAGCCTCAATAGTGGTGCGCCGGGTCAGGAGTTCCAGGAAGTTGAAGACAAGTCCTGCAGCAATACGCGTCGCACCGCCGTCAAGAGAGAAACCCGGTGTGACATGGAGTTGCGGATTGCTAAGCCTTCCGGCTTGTACGACATCAGCGTAGGAAACGGCGAGTCGTTGATATTCGGCCTGAAGTGCAGGGCTTTGCAGCAGTGCCAGGCGTACTGCATTGTCTTCGGTGAGCGGTTCGGCGCGAAGTGTCGCGAGTGCTCGCTGAGCAGACGGGTCTTTTTGATCCCGGGCAATTGCTGCTCCGGTACGCGTTTCAATATCGGCCTGAATTTCATTCAAGTCCAACGACTGATTCGGTGCGGTTGTGCAAGCCTGCAAAAGAGCGAGGCTCGCAAGTAACAGTGGTGAAAAACGGCAGTTCATCGCAGCGCTGTTCTACTCTGTGGCAGTCAGGGTAAATGGCGCATCAAGTTTGAAGCGCGCCTGCAGCGGCGCTTCGCTTGCAAGATTCACGGTGACCACGACAGTCACCGGGCCATCGACGGAAATATCTGCAGCACTGCTTAAGGCGTCGGTCGATGGTGTCAGTGTAAGCCTCGATTGCTTTTGTCCGGCAAGCACGATGGCACGCCCGCTTGCTCCTTTAAGATCAACCGGTGCATCGTCCCGCGTTACATAGACAGTTACGCTATCTGCCTTGAGCACGAGTTCAATGTGATGATCGCGTGCATCAACAACCGGCCCGCCATGGGGTCCGGCTTCTACTTCATGTGCAAGTGCATCTGTCGCAGGTATTAACAGCGCGACACTGAGCATACTAATAATCGCTAATAAATATCGTTTACGCATAAGTGAAATTCCTCTCATAGGTAAGCTTGTTGAAGGCCGCCTGCAGGTTTCGCGTCTTTTGCATGTTTTAAGCGAGCAAGTGGTTCTCTGCCGAAGCGGTGGAACAAAACGGGAGTTAACAATGCGTCAATGGCAGTTGAAGATAGCAGTCCCCCGAGAATGACCACGGCGACCGGATAGAGAATTTCCTTGCCGGGCTGGTCAGCGCCGATCAGAAGTGGGATAAGGGCCAGTCCTGCAGAAAGTGCTGTCATCAGAACCGGTGTCAGACGCTCCTGGCTGCCTCGAACAATCAGGTCACGGCCGAAGGTCTCACCTTCGTAGAGTGCCAGATTGATGTAGTGGCTGATCTTCAAAATGCCGTTGCGTGTAGTAATGCCTGTTAACGTAACGAAGCCAACCATGCTGGCGAGCGACAAGGGTTGTCCGGCGATCCACAGCGCTGCAACCGAGCCAACAAGCGCGAAGGGCACATTGCCCATGACGATCAATGCCAGTGCCGTTGATCGGTAGCGGCTGTACAGCACAATAAAGATCAAAGAGAGTGAGACCAGTGCGAGAACGCCGATCAGTCGCGTGGCGTGCTCTCGTGCTTTAAACGTGCCTTCAAGGTTGGTGAAATACCCGACGGGCAGATCCGCTTCGGCGAGAATAGCGCGGATTTCCCGCACTATACGCGCGCTGTTTGATCCGTCTGTATTTGCAAGCACGACGATGCGCCGTCTGCCGTTTTCCCTGAGGATTTGATTGGGGCCATCGGTTTCAATAGTGTTGGCGAAAAGGCTTGTCGGTAGCTTGCCTTGTGGTGTGTCGAGCAGAAGAGATGGAAGGCCTGTGGTGGTACGGTTTTCATCGCCTGCGCGCAGGACCACATCAAACCGTCCCGGTCCGTCGATGACTTCTGCGAGCCTGATACCATCGGTAAGCTGACCGATGGCGTCTGTCAGTGCGGCCGGGGTTACGCCAAAGCTTTGTGCTTTTTTATAATCAATATTGGTCTGTACCTGCGGAATACGAACCTGGCGTTCAACCTGCAGGTCGACCAGGCCCGGTACGCCTTGCAGCCGTACGCGCATGCTCTCGGCGACCGTGCGCAGTGTGTCGAGGTCTTCACCATAAATCTTTAGTGCGATTTCCGCTCGCACGCCGGACAGCAGATGATCAAGTCGATGGGATATTGGCTGGCCGACATTGACCGAGGCCGGAAGTACTGCGAGCCGCTCGCGGATATCGGCCATGATCATGTCTCGTGATCGCTCGGACTTTTTAAGATCGACATCGATCTCGCTGTAATGAACACCTTCAGCGTGCTCGTCGAGCTCGGCCCGACCTGTGCGCCGACCAACAGTATGCACTTCGGGGATATTAAGCAGCAGGGTTTCGGCGGTGCGTCCGATACGGTTTGATTGTTCGAGTGAAATTCCCGGCTGCAGGAGAACATTCACTGTCAGTGAACCTTCATTGAAGGGCGGCAGAAAGCTGCGCGGCAGTGCGGTTGCCGCTATGGCTGCGACGATGAAGGCCAGCACCACTGTTGTACCGAGAAGGTGAGCATGGCGAAAGGCCCCGTCGAGTGCGTGCGCATTGCAGCGTTTCAGGATGCGTACCAGCGGACTATCCGGCGCTTCGAGGCGTTTCATATTTGGCAACAGGTAAGAGCAGAGCACCGGCGTCACGGTAATAGCTGTCACGAGGCTTGCGAGAATAGAAACTATATAGGCAACGCCAAGCGGGGCGAAAAGACGCCCTTCAATTCCCGATAGCGCAAACAGCGGTATGAAGACCAGCACGATGATCAGGGTTGCATAGATTATCCCTGAACGAACTTCCTGAGATGCATCCGAGATAACTTGCGTAATAGGTTTCTGCGATCCGCCTTTACGATTTTCTTTCAGGCGTCGCATGATGTTTTCAACATCGACGACGGCGTCATCGACCAGTTCGCCAATAGCGATAGCCAGACCGCCCAGCGTCATCGTATTGATACTGAGCCCGAACAAGCGGAACACCAGCACCGTGACCAGAATAGAGATTGGGATGGCCACCAGTGAGATCGCAGTCGTGCGCCAGTTGAGTAAAAACAAAGACAGGATGATCGCAACAACAACACCGGCTTCGAGCAGCACTTTCAGAAGATTATCGATAGACGTTTCGATAAAGTCGGCCTGACGAAACAGTAGTTGATCTACCGTTACATCCGACGGCATCGCCCGCTGCAGTTCGCCAAGTACTGTCTCGATTTGTGCAGTGAGATTGACCGTATCAATTCCGGGCTGTTTCTGAACCGAGATAATCACGGCTGGCGCCCCCATAAATCCACCGGCACCGCGCGGCGGACGGGCAGCGAAACTTACCCTGGCGACCTGCTTTAAAAGGATTGGTCGTCCGTTGCGGGTGGCAACAGAGAGCTCTTGCAAATCTGCAAGCTTTGTTGTGCGTCCAACAGTGCGCAAGAGATATTCGCGGTCGTTTTGATCGACAAATCCGCCACCGGCATTTTCCCCGAATGCACCTACAGTCGCTGTGATGTCGTCTAATGTCACGCCAAGCATGCGCATCTGCGTCAGATCGGGTGCGACCCGGTATTGGCGTACCTCGCCGCCAAGCGGGATGACCTGCGAGACGCCGGGCACCGCCAACAGGCGCGGGCGGACAACCCAGTCGGCAAGCTCACGCACTTCCATTGCGCTGATCTGGTCCGACGTCATGGCGATCAGCAACACTTCACCCATGATGGATGAGATCGGTCCGAGCACGGGTTTGACGCCATCCGGCAATTGTTCTTCCACACCGCTAAGGCTTTCTGCGATAAGCTGGCGATTGCGATAAATGTCGCTGCCCCAGTCAAACTCGACAAACACAAGGCCGAGCCCGATGCCGGAGACTGAACGCACACGCGTCACACCTGATACGCCGTTCATTGCGGTCTCAATGGGAAAAACGACGAGTTGTTCGACCTCTTCCGGAGCAAGACCGCCAGCTTCGATGTTAATAGTCACCGTCGGTTTGTTGAGATCAGGAAAGACGTCGACCGGCAGCTGCGACAAGGTAATGAGGCCATAGGCCGTCATCAGGAACGCCGCCACAAGAACGAACAAGCGATTGGCGAGCGAGAAATTAACCAGTGCACGGAACATAGGGTTATCTCACCTGTTCCAGCAAGCTCGCCCCGGTTGTCACGATGCGCGCATTACCAGGTAGCGTTGTGAGGACGCGCATGCGCGCGCCATCATAAGGCTCAACGTCGACAATGACGGGTTCGAATGTCTCGGCGTTGGCGTGAGTCCAGATGACATTGAGCCCGGTCGCGCCGCGCACGACTGCCTCATTCGGTACAAGCAGTGCTTCTTCATTTGCCTCGGTCTGCAGGCGAATCGTGACGGTTGAACCGATCGGTATGGCTTCATCTGTATCGATGCGAAACTGCATCACGCGCGCCTGATTGACGAGCACTGCACTGGCGCCTACAGGGGATGCGTCATAAGCGGTGCCATCCGGCATAATGACATCGACGCCAGTAAACGCTATCCCGTATGGGGGTGCGTTCTGATCTGCAAACAGTGCGGTCTCGGCCCAGACATGGGCCGGATCAACAACTTCAAAAAGTGTGTCGCCTGTGGCGACAACCTCACCTGGTCGGAAATTGATTCGGGCGATAACGCCATCAGCACTTGCTCTGACCGCAGAAGGTGCGGTTACAAATTGTTGTACGTTACGGCGGCGGGTTTTCAGTGCGGCGAGTTCGGCTTCAAGGTCGGTCAGTCTCGCCTTCGGAACAGCCTCTACACTTTCGCCGTTATCACCGATGGAAATCGGTTTAAGCGCGCGCAGACGCTCGAGCCGACGCTCAAGCATGATGATGGATTGTTCAATCGAGGCACGCTCATTGGCGAGGTCAACACCGGCATCGGCGCTGATTGCCGGGATAAGATCAGCCAGCGCTTCACCACGCCGGACCCGCTGTCCAAGTACCGGCAGATCGGATTGGCCTTTGACAATTTGACCATCGCTTGTCGCCTGTACAACGCCGCTCGCATTCGGATCCGGAATAGTTTGACCGGCGAGCGTATAAGACCTGCCTGCCGGTACGGGGGCAATAATTTCGGTTCTGATGGTTAAAAGCCGTTGAGTCGGTTTAGGCAGAAAGACCGAGCCGTCCGGTAATCGAGCAGGGCGGTCTCCGGCTGGTGGCGCGGCATCTTCTGCTCCATGCTCATGACCTTCGTGCGCGTCGGCGGTTAGCGGTGCGATCATGAACGCGCCCAAAACGATGAGGCTGACCGCACTCGGCGCACTCGCCGCAAGCGGTCTGGCGCGCATACCGAAAAAGTGGCCAATGACCATCCCGAGGATTAACAGAAGTCCGCACGCGAGCCAGGGCAAAAGGGTGTACTCGGTGTCTTGATCGGAAACCGTCTGAGGCTCGTCGATGCTAAGCGTGCCGATTAACAGGTCAGCAGTTTCCGGCGTGGTAACAGAAAAGATCAGTTCATGTTCGCCGGATGCAGCGAATAATTCAGACGAGACAATATAAACGTCGTCATTGTTGAGCTCAGCTATGGCGATATCGTTGCCGATCGTAACTTCGATATCTGCGTTTGTAACAGGGTCATTTGTGTTAAACCTGTCGACATAGATTATGAGTGTGTTTGTTTCTGCGATACCAACCAGTTCGAATTGATCGCTGCTTGCGATAACACGTGCCAGAGCTTCCGAAGCGATAACCGTTTCTTTCTCATCATGATCATGGCCTTCATGTGCCCAGGCAGTAAGAACGAACAGGTTCGCGCACAGGATCGCACGCAGTGCCTGGTAAGAGCGTCTACCGGTGTTGTGTTTAGTGCGACATGCACGCCAATTGAATAGATGAAACATGGATCAAACTCATCAGTACTGGAGATCGCACGCACGTTAAACTTCAGGTGCGAGTGCTATCTCCGTTTTATTCCCTTGCGGGACCGTCGGAGATCAGGCGATGAGTTTTGGAGGTTGAAGCGTCGGCGCAATTATCCGACCGGTTCCCGTTTCTGTGCAAGACAACGGAAGTCGGGCAGGCGCAGGGACCGGCTGTTTGAAACCGGGTGATGTTAAAAGGGCAGCACTTGCAGGGGAACAAAGAGCGCCGGTATTGCAGCAATCTTCATCATGTTTGTCCTGCGTATAATCTAATATAAGTGGTGCACTATGAGCTGCACTTATTTTATTTATGGTTGTATCAAAAGCAGCCTGTTTGTGATCGGACAACATATACGCACTGTCGCTTATCTGTTCAGATTTCACATGGTGTTCTGATAGAGCGGATAACGGCGTTGAGGTTTTTACCGATGCGTTATGTTGATGACCGCCATGAGCTGCCGCAGGTGCTGCCCAAAGGCTGAGCGCACTGAATACAACAAAAAACAGGGCAGCTAATCTGATCATTGACACCTGACACACTAATTAAGAAAAGGTATCTCCTGGTTAAACTTTGCCTTGAGTTTAAACCTTGGCGAGGAGAAGCAGCCTTGAATCGGCTCACCTCTCAGTAAAGTGTAGCCAATAAATACCAAACGGTCAACCCGTGTGTGTCTGGTTTGTCCGGGCAAATTTGCCGGGCGAAACTTCAAATCCGTTTTTGACCTGTGCTGATGGTGAAGGCTGTTTATATAAGAGTGTTTTAGTGCTGATTTAATGTTGGCTGCAAATAACAACTCAATTAACAGCTGTGTTCACCGGGTGTTGTTCGTAAATGGCACGCCGGGCTGACAGGGTTAAACGGGGTTGTGTGGTTCGCAAGTTGGTTAAAGGTTGGCATAAAAATTACCAAATTGACTAATTGGAGCGTTGCGGAATGCAAGCCGAAGTCACCAATCGAGCGCTGTAACCGAGCCCACAAGCGCTTCCGGGCTATCTAAAAGTACGGCCTTTCGTTTTCAATTCGTTTTCAGCGTGATTGTAAAATGGTCCGTTATTTGAAATTTCTTGTTCATTTTTCAAATTGTTCAACTATAAGTTCTGTGTGGAATACGAAAACCCATTAATCGCTTTGAACTGAAGCAGGAAGCAAGAAGCGGATAACAGCTTCCCTGGATGTCGCTGATGACCAACGGGCGAACAAAATAAAAATTAACAAGCGGGAATTAACAGTAATGATTTTAAGAAAATCCCTCGTCGCAGCCCTTACGAGTACAGTTTTGTGCCTCCCGGCGGCGGCGCAGAACGACAACTTCTCCAAGCGCTTCTATATTGGTGCTGCTGGGGGGGTATCCGACCTCAGTCCTGAGTCACGGGTAGATACCCTGACTATTGACGATGAATCGGATACCGGTGGCAAATTTCTGATCGGTTACGATGTGAGTCGACGCATTGGGCTGGAATTGGCTGCCGCTGATCTCGGTGCTGCGGAGATCGGGCCCAACAATGTTGGTGAGATCGATTACAGCGTACTGGAGTTTTCCGGTCTGTTTCATTTTTTCAATCTCAGTGGGTGGGATGCTTTAGTTGAGCGACGTGGACTGGGTGCTTTCGTCAAGCTTGGTGTTGGCGTACTGGACAATGACAGTGAGCTCGAATTTGAACGTGATAACGATGTACATGTGAGCGGTGGTGTTGGACTTGAGTACGGTCTGCCAATAGGTCTGGCCTTGCGTGGTGAATATGAGGCTTTTGATGAAGATGCCAGATTGGCGTCGCTGGGTCTGCTTTGGAGATTCGGTGGTAACGGTGGTTTTATACCGTCAGTACCTGACGGTGGTTTATTCACACCGGGTGATGAAGTCACTACTACAGCCGCTACAATCGTTGACGACAGTGACGGTGATGGCGTGCCTAACAGTATTGATGACTGCCCGGATACAGCTCCCGGAGCTGCAGTGACTGCCACTGGTTGCGCGATTTTTGGTGGCGCGCTGGAAGGAGTTAATTTTGAGCCTGACTCAGATGTGTTGCTTGATGATGCTCAGATAGCACTTAATGTTGCGGCAGACGTCATGTTGAGAGATCCGACGCTGAAAGTTGAAGTTCAATCTCACACTGATAGTCAGGGTTCGGAAGGATACAATCTTCAACTATCCAAGAAGCGTGCTCTGTCGACCGTACGTTACCTGATTCTCAGAGGCGTACCGCAGCAACAGTTGACGGCACGCGCATTTGGCGAGACAAAGCCTATTGCTGATAATGCAACTGAAGAGGGCCGCAGAGAGAATCGACGTGTCGAGTTTCATGTGATCGAGTAATCTGCCAAAGGTTACAACTGCTGGCCGCAGTTGATACACTTAAGAGCCATCATCGGTTGTCCCGGTGGTGGCTTTTTTAATTCCTGCGGATCTGTAACGATGAATCTTTGGAGAATGGGCCGTGCAACAACTAAAGCTTCAGGTCAATTTGCCCTGGGTTTTGCAATCGCGGCATTGATGAGTGGTTGCGCCTTAAACACAACAACTCAGGCAAAACAGAGCGAAATTATCGGCGAAAAGCTCGACAATACTTATGTTGTCGAAGACGGCACGGTTCGCCATGACGTTACCGACGCTGACGTCGCGCGCCTCTGGCAGGAGTTTAATGCCCTGCGCCGTCAGGGTGATTTGCCGGCCGCCAAGTTAAAACTTCAGGAAGCCATTACGATCACCCCGAATGACCCGGGACTCTGGAGTACTGCTGCCGAACTGGAACTTATCGAAGGATCACACTTGCGGGCGGAAAATTTTGCCGCCAAGTCGAATTTTCTGGCTGGCACCAGTAATCAGCCGCTGCGTCATCGCAACTGGATCATCATTGAGCGTTCGCGTGAAGGCAGAGGTGACTTACTTGGCGCCAGACAAGCACAACTGCAATCTGCCAAGCTTCAGCAGTGATCGTCGAGCATTTCGAGCCGGTGCTGCACTGCGTGACTCCGGTTGTCGATGAGCGATACTGAGACTGAAAATACCGTCTTTGATGCCGGTCCTGAAACCGTTGCAGACATTCTTGGTAACAACGGCCCGTTTGCAGATTCCAGGCAGGGCTTTCGCGAACGTGCAGAACAACAGCAACTCGCCACTGCAATCGATCAATGCATTGCTGAAGATAATGTTCTCGTTGCAGAGGCTGGTACCGGCGTCGGTAAGACCTTCGCCTACCTGGTGCCTGCGCTCACCTGTGGCAAGCGGGTTATAGTTTCAACCGGTACCCGTCATCTGCAGGATCAGCTGTTCCACACCGACCTGCCCGTTGTGCGTCAGGTGTTGCGACTCAGCCCGAAAGTCGCGTTGTTGAAAGGCCGCGCCAACTATCTCTGCCAGCACAGGTTATTCAAAGCGCAGCGCAATCCCGCGCTGCGAGAGCCAAAGCTCGCAAAACAGCTGGATATCATTCGTAACTGGTCAGAACAAACGCGCACTGGTGATACCGCCGAGGTACTGGACGTGCCCGAGTCGTCACCGGTCTGGTCTTACGTGACTTCAAGTGATGACATCTGCAGAGATCACGAACCTGACGATCTCGCTGGCTGCTTCGTCAGTAAAGCACGCAAGCGTGCTATGGAGGCCGATGTTGTTGTCGTCAATCATCACTTGTTCTGTGCTGATCTGGCGCTGAAGGAAGGATCTTTCGGCGAGATATTGCCCGATGCTGAAGTCATTATTATTGATGAAGCGCATCAGTTACCCGAGACGGCAGCGCTTTTTTTTGGTCAGCGCTTAAGCAGCCGGCAATTGTTTGATCTGGCGCGTGACTGCCATACCGAGTACTTAACCGAAGCGCCCGATGTTAGTGAGATAAGAGACAGATCAGCCACACTCGAGAAGGCAACGCGAGACTTTCGATTGTCATTGGGCCTTGAGCAACAACGTGAGGCATGGGGCAAAGTAGAGGAACTCGCAGGTGTTGTCCCTGCACTGGAGCACTTACAGGAATCGCTTGAGATGTTGTACGAGCCACTGGACGCAGCATCTGCCAGAGGTAAAGGACTCGAGAGCTGTAAGCGACGATGCCTGATACATTTAGAAGTGTTAGAGAACTTCGCCAACAACAGAGATGAAGATTACGTTCACTGGTTTGAAACGTATCGTACCGGGTTCAGTCTGAACCTGACGCCGCAAAATGTAGCTAAACCGTTTTCAAGTGCCCTGGCGCAACTTAACTGCGCATGGGTTTTTACTTCTGCAACGCTTGCAGTTAATGGCAGCTTTGAACATTTTGAATCGCAGCTCGGTATCGAAGAGACCAATGAACTACAAGTCGATAGCCCGTTTGATTATAAAAAAAATGCCATGCTGTACCTGCCAGCCAATATGCCGGAACCACAGTCGCCCATGTTTGATGAATCCGTTCTGGCCGTGGCAGAACATGTAATCAATGCCAGTGAAGGACGTTGCTTTGCCTTGTTTACCAGTTATCGTGCACTGGAAAGCGCTGCTACTTTCATGCGAGCCAATTGTCATTACCCGGTACTGGTGCAGGGGCAAATGCCGAAGCGCGAACTGGTAGAGGCATTTCAGTCTCTGGGCAATGCCGTGCTACTGGGTACCAGTAGTTTCTGGGAAGGTGTCGATGTTCGTGGCGAAGCTTTGTCTTGTGTGATTATAGACAAGCTTCCGTTTGCTTCTCCGGGTGATCCGGTATTGCAGGCGCGCATACAGGGTTTGCAACGAAACGGGGTCAATGCATTTATGGATTTTCAGCTGCCCAAAGCGGTGCTTGCATTAAAGCAGGGCGTAGGTCGCCTGATTCGCGATGTAGATGACCGGGGTCTGTTGGTAATTTGCGACCCGCGCTTACAAACAAAATCCTATGGCAACACGTTCCTGGATAGCCTACCCGGTATGCGGATTGTGCAGCGACCTGAAAGCGTAGAAAAATTCTTTGCTATGCAATATGAACAACCCGCAGACGAATAAACAACACTTTAAACTGTCATGAAAAACATCGTTGCACTTGAAACCTCAACTGAAGCCTGTTCGGTAGCGTTGCTATGTAACAGTGAATTGAGTTATCGCTATATCGTAGAGCCACGTGCACATGCCAAAGTGTTATTGCCAATGCTTGATGAGTTGCTGGCTGAAGCCGGTTTAAGTCAAAAACAGATAGATGCGGTGGCGTTTGGTTGTGGCCCCGGTGCTTTTACCGGTGTCAGAATCGGTACCGCGGCAGCGCAGGCAATAGCATTGGGTGGTGACTTACCGGTGGCACCGGTTTCAACACTTGCTGCCATTGCGCACCGTAGCCACCGTGAGCATGGTGTGGTGCAAACTGCCGTTGCTATTGATGCGCGTATGGGTGAGGTCTATTGGGGTGCTTATCGTGTAGCGGATACTGGTAGTGCCACCCTGGTCGGCAATGAGCGAGTTTGTCTGCCGTCGCAAGTGGATGCTCTCGATGCAACATGGGGGGCGGCCGGGACCGGCTGGCAGACTTATGAATCAGAATTAACAAAAAACACGGCAGCGCGTGTCGAACAAGGTATTGAGCCTTTTCCTCATGCTCTCGATACTTTGCAGATCGGCAGTGTGCAGCTGCAGCAGGGTAGTGGTGTGGCACCCGACTATGCACTGCCGGTTTATTTACGTGATAATGTAGCGCTTACTGAAAAAGAGCGGGCTGCAAAAGAAACTGCAGGTTAGCAAAGTAAACGAATAACAGTTCCCGCAAAACCAATCGGGGGGATTAACATGTCGGATTCCATAGTAAATCGAACAGACGTTGAGGCATTCCAGCGAGATGGAGTGGTTTTGATAAAAGGTCTGTTTAAAGACTGGGTCGAGCCATTACGTGCGGGAATTGCTCGCAATATGCAGGAGCCGGGTGAGTATGGTAAGAACTACACCAAAAAGGGCCAGAGCGGTCAGTTCTTCGGAGACTACTGTAACTGGCAGCGCATTCCCGAGTATCACGACTTCTTTTTTAGTTCACCGGCAGCAGAAGTGACAGCCCGACTGGTTGATTCAAGCACGGTACGTATTTTTCATGAACATGTACTGGTTAAAGAGCCCGGCACCTCGCAAAAAACGCCATGGCATCATGATCAGCCGTACTATTGTGTCAATGGATCTAAAGTCTGCAGCTTATGGATTCCACTTGATCCGGTTGATCAATCAGTCTGTCCCGAATTTATCGCAGGATCTCATCAGTGGGGCAAATGGTTTGTGCCAACCAAATTCACCGGTGTTGCCTATGAACGTGACGGTGACAACATGGTTGAGATACCGGACATCGACAATGAAAGGGACAAATACAATATTAAATCGTGGCAGCTGGAGCCAGGCGACTGCATCGCATTTCACTTTCTGACAGTACACGGTGCACCGGAAAACTTATCAGAGCATAGAAGACGTGCATTTTCTGCAAGGCTAATGGGTGATGATGCAACCTTTGTAGTACGTGGTGGCGAGATGTCTCCGCCGTTCCCCGGCCTTGAGAAAAGACTTGAAGCTGGTATGCCGATGGACGCTGAGGAGTTTCCGGTTATTTATTCTTAAGTTCTTTTTCTGTTAAAAAGTAGAGAGTAAAACTGAAGTGAAGAAACGGTTTACAGAGAGCTTCCCTGTAAACCGTTTTCGGTTCTATTGGCCGATCTGGTTTTAGTAGTCAGCCATTGACGATAAATCCAGAGGCTCATAGAGCTCATCGCCAAGGTAGTATTCCAGTGATTGCTGTACACCGTTCACAGAAAGCATCAGGTCTGCAACACTGATGTTACTGGAGTATCTACTTCCATCGCTTGTAAGGTATTGCTGAGCCACCGGATGCATCATAAACATTGCGGCAGGAGTCATTTCAATTGCTGTTGCGTCAGCCTGCAGGTCCAGATTAACGGAAATTGCCTGCAGAACATCAGCTAAAGTCTGCATGTTGTCCATTCCGCTAACGGATCCGTCGCCTTTGAATTTGATGCCAAAATCACCGTTTACGTTTCCACCGTCGTTGGTGAACACTATGTCACTGGTAAATTCTGCTCCCGGATTTAACAGTCCTTTGTAAGCACTCATTAATTCACCATGAATATCTGTGGCGGTGTTGCTTTCAGACCCCGATACTCGCATGAAACGGTTCATGGTATCGGTGTGTTTTTCAAGCCCTGTCAGGGATAAACCGCTGATTTTTGCATCCCACGAAAAGCTGTTCAAAGGCAGCGGTGATAGTATCTTAGCCACAGAGAAGCTTGAAGTGCTATCAAAGTTCTCGCCTTGTAAACTTGCCTGCGAGCTGAAAACACTGTCAGCAATACCGATAGTCGATCCCATTGCGGTATCAGTTATAGAAATGTTTGGGAATGTTATGCGTTGGTCACCGGTGTAGATACCAGTGCCTACCCGTTGCAAATCAAACTGCGCATTAGACTCTGCAATATTAAACAGATTGCCTGCACCATTATCCATGGCTATCTGTCCGATGACGCCACTAACATCTATTTTTCCGGAATCACTTGTCGCCTCGAAACGACCACCGTCGAAGCTAATGTTGCCTTGTTCATAGTCCATTGACAATGAGTGCAAATGAAAGTCTGTTGTCACATTGCCAGTGAAACCAATATCGGTATACAGTGTGAAGGGCTGGCCACCGTCAAATTTGTTTAAGACTTCTTTTATCTCTTCGTTCTGCAGCGAATCCGCTGCCAGTGTGGTAGTGATACTGGAGGCACTGAATCTTGCCCCTTGCGGGTCGCTCCCAACCGGTGAGTGGTTAATGTCGTGCCGCAGCTGAAATAACATCGGCTGATCGCTATGCAACAACTTTACGTTCGTGGTAGCAAAGCTTTCGGTAAAGCCTGCCGAGTAGCTCGCAGATTCCAAAATGAAAAGGCCGTTTGCCGCCTGATTAAGGTCGGCCAGCAGTTTCTCATAAGCCGGCTGTGCCTGAGTCCCTGCGTAGTAGGTGGAGCCTGCCCAGGACGCGCTTGCGACCAGCGGTAGTGCTAAAAGTACTTTTCTCATGTCACTTCCATTGTTATTGTAGTTTTTTTGTTGCGGCGCGTGTAACGGCAGCAGAATCAAAAATATTTACAATTACTGTAGAAACTTGTGATCAGAATTTTAGTTTTCCCTGCAAAGTGTGCCTGGTTCACAACAAATAAAAATCGAGCTCAAACTATGAGTGAAAGTAAAGTTATATCCAACCATTGCATGGCGACTAAAGACAGCGTTTTGCTTGAAGCAGATACCATATGATTACCGGACTTAACCATATTACGTTGGCGGTAAGTGATCTTGAGAACTCACTTTATTTCTATACCGAGTTACTTGATTTCAAGGCTCATGTTGCCTGGGAAAGTGGCGCCTACTTGTCTGCGGGTCCGCTATGGCTTTGTCTGTCCGTTGACGAGGTATGCTCAAAAGACGATTACACTCATTTTGCTTTTAGTGTTTGTGAAAATGATTTCATTGAATTTAGTAAAAAAATAGAAGGTGCAGGAATACTGAAATGGAAAGAAAACAAGAGTCATGGAAGTTCGTTATATTTTCTTGATCCGGATGGTCACAAATTAGAACTGCATGCAGGTGATTTGGAAAGTCGTTTACGCAGCTTAAAAGACAAGCCGTATCGTAAATTAAAATGGCTGAGGTAATATCACATTGGTGGAAAGCCGGCTAAATTGTGAAATGCGGTGGCACTCCACAACTAACCTTTATACGTCAGACTACACAAAAATTAATAGATGGCTGACTAACAAGCCTGCGTTGCTGAAAGTTTAAAGCGTTTTCATGTATTCAATGATCGCTTTTGCTTCTTCAGGATTATCTGACCAGTCGAGCCTGTACTTTTTATCACCCATGACAATATCTTTGTCATGCCCTCGATTGCTCAGGGGAGGGAGCAGGGTGGTATCAAATAGATAGGCAGCGGGACTTTCCTCGTCTGGTAAAAGTGGTAACTCCCAGGAAAAACCGAGCTTTATCTGATCATAGGTGATCCTGCTTTTAATAAATTTCTGTGGCCGGGCTTGTGGCATCAGCAGGTGATAGATGGTTGGCACAGAGCCGTTGTGTAGATAGGGCGCCTGTGCCCATATGCCTCCCAGCGGCAGAGCGTTGTAGCCTCGCTGGGCTTCAGCTTCTTTCATAATCAGATGTTTCTTTCCCTCAAGCGAGACACCGCTAAATTCAGCACAGGGTTTGGCATTTTGTCCGTGAAATTTGATTTCGGTTTCGGGTGAACAGACTGAGAGCAATCGTGCAATTCCGGCGCCCCGGATGGCTTTGCTTATGATTTTTGAGCGCGTCAGACTGGTTCCAATATTGGTGTAAATTTCGCCGTTGTTATCATGGTGGCATGATTCACAGTTTTTTAAGTACAGCTCCTGGCCCTTCTTTGCCAGACTGATATCTACATTAAAAGGGTATACCGGAGCTGGAAGACCATCGAGCAGTGTCGCTGAATAAGCGGATACTCTGATGTCATTGTCAGACAGGCCGGATGTCAGCTGGGCTGCCAGATTGCGATAAATCGGAATAGGAATATTGCCATTCCATTGGCCACCACCATTTTGAAATTTTGTTTTGCTGCTATCCCATTCGATTGTTCTTCGGTTTTGCTCCCAGACGGCCATGAAATCAGTAACGCCCGGTGTTGGTGGTAGTATAAACCGCGCCTGCAATCGAGTGAAAAATCCCTCTACATTGGCATAGGCGTTTGTGGTTCCAATGCCCGTGGCATCCGCCATACCCGGAAGACCAGCTGCAAATGCTTCGTCGATATCATCATAACTACGATTCTTAAGTATGTTCAGGCCTTCAACATCTTTTTCAGTTCTTTTGATAAACCTTGCGACGAGCTCGCGTGCCTCTTGCCTGAATAGTTCGATTTGAGTTTTTTCGTAGTCAGTGTCGAGCTTAAGACCCCGATGGGTGTAATTCTGATAGAAATAATTTGGATTGGCGGCGTGGGTTTTATCCAGTGCGCTCAGTAAAACAGATGTGACGTGCTCAACTTTGTCTGCCTTGTCAGGCGCTTGTTCCAAAATGGTATTCAGGGTCTGTAATAACCGAGACTTGTATTGCACATAGTTGAACTCTGCATTTACACCACCGTAGAGATAAACGAAGTTATCAGTGTCGTCTTTTACACGTCCGGTATGGCAGGCTGCACAGGTGAGACTTGCGTAGTCCAGTTGTCTGGTCTGTGTATTGCCGCGGTTAAAAACGCTGATACCCACTCCGGTTGCTATCGGAAAGTCTGCAGACATTTCATCTCTAAAAAGTCCGACGACATCCAGAAAATTTGACTTGCTTCCCCAGTGTTGTGGTGCGATCTGAGGCAGCAATTTCAGGAGGATGAAGGGAGTACCGTCTGTCTGACTGAACGAATGTCTTGCAAACCAGTCATAGTCCACGTGATATGTTTCAAGGTAGGTTTCCAGCGTCAGCCGGCGTTCAGATTGCATCTGTTTCCAGTTTTCATGGAGCTTTCCGCTATGTTCTTCAGGTGTTGTCTGTTCGGCCCTTGCGGTGCCGATATTCGAACCAATATTTGAGTAAAAGGAAAGCACCACGAGAGCGGTGAGTAACACAATTTTGGATTTCGTCAGCATAGGGAAGGTGGCGTAGTGGGGTCCGGCTTTCATGTTTGGGGTCCTGGTCGGACGAATCACAGTAGAAATTCTTGATATAATAGCGATTGTTGGAATTATACATGCCTTTATGTAGAACATACTGGCTCCTGTACCTCTGCTTGACTGCTTGACTGCTTGATCGTTGATAATATTTGACACTTGGCTATTACGATAATGAACATATTTTCAGAGAGACGGCAAGAAATCAATTCGTATACTGATTCGTATACTCTAATAGTACCTGACACCTCGGATGGACAGAGCAAATTTGGAATTGAGGTATGAAGAAGAAAATAGCTTTAGTGGTTGTTACCTTGGTTGTGGTCGTGGGTTTTTTTGCCGCACGGCAATACGCCAAGTCTCCCTATGGGCTCTACGCAAGCTCACCCGATGACCCTGAGGCAGTCCTGGAGCTGGATCAGCAGTGGGACGAGGACGCAAGAGCTTATTGGTATGGTGCCTCTCAAGGTTCGCGCCTGATACCGTTGGACTGGTTGGAGGCCCTCGAACAAGCGGGTTCCACCGAATTGTTCATGACGCCGGAAAATATCGAAAAATATAATTTCATCCCCAGAAAGTCCAAAGTACCCGGACGAGATGACTATGCGCAGCTGGCGCTCGGTGTAGTCATTGATAACGGCCCGGACGAAAATCTCCAGCGCACAAAGCTGCGTTGGAAGGCTAATCAATCTAATCAGGAAAACTGGGTTGGTCTTACCTGTGCCGCCTGCCACACAGGGGAAATTAAATATAAAGACAAAAAATTGAGAATCGATGGCGGCGGTGCACTTATCGATTTTCAATCTTTCATCGATTCACTGAATCATGCGCTTAAAGATACCTTTAACGACGCTGAAAAGTGGGCACGCTTTGAGGCAAAAGTTTTATCAGAAACAAATTCGCCGCCGGAGTATGCTGCCAAACTCAGAGCCGAGTACGAAAAACTCCTCGACTGGCAAATGCTTGAAGAGCACAGCAACCTCGCTGACATTAAATATGGTTACGGTCGGATTGATGCATTTGGCCATATATATAATAAGGTTGCATTACTGGTTGAAGACGAAAACCAGAAGTTTAATCCTCCGGATGCTCCGGTTAGCATCCCTCCTGTCTGGAGTTCTTCGCAATATAATAAAGTTCAATATACCGGGGCTGCCTCGCGCGTTTTCTACTGGGGTGTTGATGTTGGAGCGCTTGCCAGAAATATGGGTGAGTTCATCGGCGTTTTCGGTGATGTTGTTGTCGATGAAAAGCTCGGTAAAGATGGCTTTACTTCCAGCGTGGATATTGACAATCTCTACCATCTGGAAAAATCTCTGGTGGATTTACGTGCACCAAAATGGCCGCAGGAAATCTTCGGGCCAACAAGTGATGAAGAAAAACAGCAGGAAGCTGAGCTGGTTGCAAAAGGTAGCGAGCTCTACCAGCAGAACTGTGTACTGTGTCACGATGTAGTCGATCGCACCGATACAGACAGCGATATCACCGTCCAGGAAAACTATCTTAGCCATCGGGCACCCATTGCAGAGGGGCGCTTGAAAAACCTGCCGGAGGAACTGAGCTCGCAAACTATAGAACCTGTGGGCACTGACCCGTGGATGGCCTGCAATGCTTACTCCTCTCTGCTTAACACCGGCCTGTGGAGCAGCGCCAGTGATGAGGCGATGGATGTCAATTTCCAGAGCATCCAGAGAGGTGATTCAATTGTTCTGGGCGAACAAATTGAAGCGAGCAAACTTCTGACTTTAACTGTAGCAGGTGTGATTGCCGCAAATAAAAACAACCTGACTGAACTGATTGGCAAGAGCTTTTTAAACACACCGCGTGTGGTTCGCGGCATCAAGGGAATAGATACCGAAAAACCGGTGATTAATCTGGGTGGGATGTGGCAAAATGCTGACAGAATTGACAGCAAGACCAGACGATTGGAAGCATGCCTGCATGCCTGCTTCGTGTTCTCCCAAACGCGGCCAAAAAATAACTCGCTCGGCTATACCAGCCGTCCACTAACCGGAATATGGGCAACAGCACCGTATCTTCACAATGGTTCTATTCCGACACTGTACGATTTGCTCTCACCGGTTGAAGAGCGTCCGATTACCTTCTGGACTGGAAGCAGTGAATTTGATCCGGTAAAGGTTGGGTATATAACGCATAAAACAGATGAAAACCGGTTTGAGTTTAAATCGAGAAAAGAAAATGACAACAGCATGCACCACGTTGATGGTAACAGTAATGAGGGACATAATTATAATAAAGTGCCCTTCACGCATGAAGAACGTATGGCTCTTATTGCTTATCTTAAAACGCTGTAGCTTGAACTGTACTTCCAGGAAGTTTTGCTGAATGTCGATTTTACTTCGTGGACTGAAAATTGTGGGCGTCACTCTCGTGATCGCAATAGCTGTGTTATGGCCCATGGATCGGTTTAAAAATAAAGTGCCTGAAGAACTGCGTGGCACCAATGACCTCGAACGCACAACAATTGATGCGACCATCAAACAGTTGGTGGCCGATTTAGAAGAAGGCTATAAAGGTAAGCCCGGTCCGGTCCGACGTGATGCCCATGCAAAATCTCACGGGTGCCTGAAAGCTAATTTTAAGGTGGCGGAAGGCTTGCCTGAAAACCTTAAAGTTGGAATGTTTGCAAACGAAGGCGGCGAACACAAAGCCTGGGTGAGGTTTTCAAACGGCGCGTTCACTCCGAGGCACGATATAAAATTCGATGGACGCGGTCTGTCTTTAAAAATTCTCGACACTTCGCCTGAAACACCTGCAAGCGACGGCGAATCCGTTGCACAGCATGATTTACTGCTGGTCAATCACCCGGTATTTTTCTCACCCGATCCGGTCGACTATTATGCTTTCGTCAAAGCCGGTGTTCTGGTTGGCAGGCCTGGTGCGCTCAAAAGGTATTTCATGCCGGGTTATAACCCGTTTGGCTGGCGTCTTAAAGAGTTTGTTATTGCGCACGAAAACAGCAGCAGGGAAATTAAAACACCTCTTGATATGCAGTATTTTTCCATGTCGCCCTATGCGTACGGGGATCAGCAGGTTAAATATACTGCCAAACGGTGTGAGGGAAACAGCAACCCGTTTAGTGCCGAGATCGATGAGAATGATCCGGACTATCTGCGAAAGAACCTGAAGAAACACCTGGATGTAGCACCCGCTTGTTTTGCTTTATCGGTACAGGTGAACGACGGATCGGTATCAGTGGAAGACGCTTCCGCCGACTGGAGTGAAAATAAAATGCCTTTTAACAAAATAGGCTACATCAATATTCCGCAACAGGATTTTGCTAATCCACACAATGATCACTTTTGCGAGCATTCAGATTTTAATCCTGGTCGTACATCCGCAGGCTTTGAGCCTCTGGGCGGTATTAATCGATTAAGAAAAGAAGTGTATTCTGCTATTTCAGAATTTCGCCATAAGAGAAATTCTACGCCTGTCTCTGACCCCAACCTTGCCTGGGATCAAAATTAGACCTGCAGTTTGTCGGGTCACAGATTCATAGTTAGCAAAAAATAGAGCCTGAATTAAAGCCTGAGCAATAGCGCAAGCTCCGGTGGTAAGCATCATGCCAGTGGCGGCGTTGCAAGGCATGCGCGTTGTCGCCGCGCGACGAATATCTCATCTTAAAAAAATCACAACATATTCTGTCAAGAAATCATCTGTACCGTCGAGGGTTCCTGTGAAGGCCATCTGTTTATCAACTTCTGCCTCACAACAGCCGGGCAGATGAAGAGGGAAATATGTTATCTGTCACCCTGTCTAATTATCTGTTTGCAAATTTTCTTGCGTTAAGCATCGCCATACAGACTGGGACCAACCCGGCAAAGCAGGAGGCTCCCGACGCAAACGATCTGGCTGATAAACACACCGCGCTAATAGAAAGAATCAAGTCTCACAGCGAATATGAAATTCGTGAGATCATGGTGTACCTGTCTGGTATTGGAGCAACTCAAGCGGTCGAGCATGTTATTAAGGAAGGACTGGCGTCACCCGACACGAAAACTGAATATACGCTCTTAACTGCAGCTGCAAGCAACGGCCATCTGGATACCGCCAGAATGCTAATTGAGAACGGCGCGAATATCGATCTAAAAGACAGCGCACAGGATACCCCTGTAAAAGCCGCGGCCCGTGAAGGTGAGCTGCAAATGGTTATCTATCTGCTATCAAAAGGTGCTAACCCGAATATTGTAGGTAAGAGCGGCTCTACACCGTTAAGCAGTGCAACGTATGCAGGGCATATGGATGTAATTGATGCACTGCTCGCCGGTGGAGCTGTCTTAAAAACTAATGATCACCGGTGGACGTTGCTCCACTATGCTGCCAGATACGGACACAGTACACTTGTTGAGTACTATCTTGCCAAAGGTATAGATATAGACCACAGAACCACCTCGGGCTGGACTGCGTTGGCACTGGCCGCCCACAACGGCCACACCGACGCGATAACAACCCTTCTGAGTCATAACGCGGATATAAACAGTTCGACCAATGATAAAAAATCACCCTTGATGTTGGCATCGAAGCACGGATTCATCGACACGGTTACAGCGATTCTGGACGGTGGCGCTAAAGTTAATATTGAAGATGATAAGGGACGAAGTGCACTCTGGTGGGCAGCTTCCCGAGGTCATCAAAGAGTTGCTAAGATATTGCTTCAAAAGAATGCCAGCGCGAATTCCGCGGTAGCTCTTTTTGCCGAAAAAGGTAATTCGCATGCCCTGGAGACCTTGTTTAGTGCAGAGATACCTCTGAACATTGTAAATGATCACGGCCAGACAGGCCTCGTTATTGCGGCAAGGCATGGAAACCTCAATGTTGTGAAGCTATATCTGAGTAAGGGGATGGACATTCACACTTTGGATAACAAAGGTTATACCGCACTTCATCGTGCTTCCGGTTATGGACATGCCCGGGTAGCGCAGTATTTACTGGATCAGGGGGCTGATCCAAACCGGGCGGGACAACGAAATCTGTGGACTCCTGTTTCATTGGCTGCTCGTTATGGACACCTCGATATTCTTAAAATGCTACACCGCAAGGGTGGCAATCTCAACGTGGTAACCTATAAGGGTTGGTCGCCACTAATGCTGGCTGCGCGTGGCAAATATCCGTCAGTTGTAAAGTATCTAATGGAAAACAAGGTAGATCAGGCACATCAGAACAACAAGCGGCAAACAGCTGCTGACATTGCTGTTAAAAGTCAGGACCAGTCTATTGTTGAGCTTTTGTCAGAGAGTACGTTAATAGATTGATCTGAATTTCGTCATAGAAGCGGCAGAGCTGCCTGTCCTGCACCTCGGCTAGTGTGCCGATCGAAAGAAAAAATCTGTACAGACTCTCTGGCGCCAGTCAATAATTGGTATAGAGCTGGCCGTGCGCGCTGCGTTACAATAAGAAGCTGAAATACTTGTCTGCATTTTCCTGTGGTTCATAAAAACTGATGAAAAAGATCGGCATTATTGGTGGTCTGGCATGGCCATCAACCGTGGACTATTATCGCCTGCTTTGCAAACTTGCTAATCAGCGTTTTCGTATTGCCGGTGAAGATCCGCCTTTTTCCACACCGCCAATGGTTATCGAATCTCTTAATATTAAAGAGACCAGAGCACTGCGAGGCATGCATGGTGATGAGAAGTCGTGGGAATCCTACGACAGCAAGTTCAGAGACGCCTTTGTTCGCTTAAAACATGCCGGCGCAGATTTTGGCATGATCGCAAGCAATACACCGCACATGCGGTTACATGGAATAGTCAGGGGTCTGGATTTGCCGGTAGTCAGTATACTTGAGGCCACATCTAAAGCTGTTGCGTCTAATGGTGGCAGTGCAGCTTTGGTGCTCGGTACTCCGCTAACCATGAGAAGTCCGGTGTATCCGCAGGCGCTGCAAAAGCAAGGTATTTCAGCACTGCCGCAGGTGAGTGACGAAGAGATAGCTGAAATCGAACAGCTTATCGATGTAGATCTGTATCAGGGAGTTATCGACAGCGCCCGCGATCGTATTGTGGAAATATCCCGAAAGCATGTACGCAGTCCTGCAACCGAACTGGTTTGTCTGGCCTGTACTGAACTGCCACTGGCTTTTCCCGAGCAGGCAGATTCAGTGTATTTCAGGCACAATGGTATCGGCTTTATCAATACTATTGCAGCTCATGTAGAGATGGTGTTGGATGAAGCCTTTTTTAAAGGCTAAGGAACTCGGTGTAGGAATCTTCCGAAAAACCAATCAGTGAGTTGTTACCGCACACCAGCACCGGTCTTTTGATCATGGCAGGGTGTTCCAGCAGCAGGGAGACAACGTTACTCTGGTCTGTGTTGGTTTTGATTTTATCATTCAGTTTTCGCCAGGTGGTGCCGCGCTTGTTAAGCACGGTTTCCCAACCGTGCTTTTTCACCCAGGCGGCTAGTAGTTTTTTATCCACACCATCGACTCGATAGTCATGAAATAGGTAATCGACGCCATGCTCGTCCATGAAGCGACGGGCTTTTTTTATGGTGTCACAGTTTTTTATACCATAGATTGTGGTAGTCATGATTGCGGTATTGTCTGGCTGCTCTAAAGGTCCTGGTTAATCAATGGTTCTTAGTAGCTCGTTAATGCCGACTTTGCTACGGGTTTTTTCATCAACGGTTTTCACAATCACGGCGCAGTATAAACTGTATTTGCCATTGTCTGACGGCAGATTTCCCGAGACTACCACTGAGCCTGCCGGAACTCGACCGTAGATAATTTCGTCTTTTTCACGATTATAAATGCGTGTACTCTGGCCAATGTATACGCCCATAGAAATGACCGAGCCTTCTTCAACGATAACGCCTTCTACCACTTCAGAGCGTGCACCTATGAAACAGTTGTCCTCAATAATGGTAGGTGTCGCCTGTAGTGGTTCAAGTACGCCGCCAATACCGACGCCACCGGATAGATGTACGTTCTTGCCAATTTGAGCACAAGAACCAACGGTGGCCCAGGTATCTACCATGGTGCCGCTATCGACATAGGCGCCAATATTGACATACGAAGGCATCAATACTGTGTTACTTGCAATGAATGATCCTTTGCGTGCCACCGCAGGTGGTACTACCCGTACACCGGAATCGGCAAATTGTTTTGCTGTGTGGTGGGTGAATTTACTGTCTACCTTGTCGTAGAATTGTGTGTAGCCTCCAGCGGCCATCGGTTCGTTGTCACGAATTCTGAAGGATAAAAGTACCGCTTTTTTTAGCCATTCGTTGACTTTCCAGTCACCAACACCCTGCTGCACAGCGACTCTTTCCTTGCCGCTGTCTATAAGTTCGATGGCATCTTCGACCGCTTTCTTTGTTTCTGCATCAACGCTTGAGGGCGAGATGTCTGTGCGTTGTTCAAACGCCTGGTTGATTATATTTTCTAGATCAGACATTCACTGTCTCCGATTGATACTGGTTGTGTTTAAATGTAAATGGCCGCGGCAGTTGAACTAGCTGCCGCGATAGGTTGAGTAGCCGTAGGGTGAAAACAACAGGGGAACATGATAATGCTGGTCGGTGTTGTCTATTCCGAATCTTATCACTACTACATCCAGGAAGGGTACAGACGGGAGATTATCTATTTTATTTGTTCGCAGATAATCACCTGCATGAAAGTGCAACTGGTAGATACCTTTCCTGAGATTGCCTGCTGCAATCAACGGCGCATCAGTACGACCATCTGAATTGCTGTGGCTGGTGACAACAGGATTGGGGCTGTCGCCCTCGAAGAGCTCGATTTTTACATTGGCAGCCGGTTTACCTGTGCTGGTATCGAGTATGTGGGTCGAGAGGCCTGCCATGAAAGTTCTCGCAGAGGTGTGAGGTATGCAGCTATTATAAACAGATGCGCTGCCTTGTTCACGGCTTTTAAAGACCGGAGGCTGTGCTTTGTTAAGATCTGGAGGAGCGGGGATAGGGCCTTGCGGCAGAGAGGACGCTTAACAGTGGGTGATGTGTTTGCAGCAGAGCGCAAGAGGACTGGTGTCTGAGCAAAGTGTAAAAGCAACTGCCAGGCAACATTGAAATGGTTGAGCTGTGTGCTTTGGATGTGATCAGGATTCTGCCGACAGATATATCGGAGACCGTTGTGCGATGAGTGGCATCGGCAGAAATAGTGAGTGACCAAGGTGGCTGCGCCTCTTCGGGGCAGTGTACGCCTCGGAGTGTAATTCTATTGTTAAAGGTTATTAAAAGAATTCGGTGATTACCAGCCCTTCCTGTTGCACAAGCAATTCCTGTTCTTTTTCAGCAAGCGACGGTCGCTGACGTTGGTAGTTGCGGATTGCATGAGAATCGTGGCCATAAATATCATTTCTGAAGTTCAATCTATTGTATTTATCGACCCATGCCGTCTGGTAAGTCATGTGGACCGGAAGTGGGTTGTGAAGGCGCGCTGATGTGGTTCGGTCTGTGTTGAATCGTTCTTCAACGTCATACTCACTGTGTCCCTCGTTTATCAGGAGTGCCTTTGCCAGTTTTACAGGGTCTTCCACTCTGATGCAGCCGTGACTGTAGGCCCGGGTGGTTCTTTGAAATAAATTTTTCGCGATGGTGTCGTGTAAATAAATTGCGTACTGATTTGGCAGCATAAACTTGACTCGACCAAGTGCGTTGTCGCTGCCGGGTAGTTGCATCAGACGATACTGAGGAATAAAAGTTGACGGTTCGAGCTCGTGTCGGGAGAAACTATCGAGTTGGCGTGTTTTGTTATCAGCGAGTGATACGGCAACAAACTTTCTTTTTTTCAAGTATCCGGGATTGGCTAATTCGCGGGGCAGCAGGTTCTTTCGGGTGATGCTTTTGGGGACGTGCCAGAGTGGGTTGAAAGACAGATATTGCATGTTTTTGGAGAAGATTGGTGTTTTATGTTCCGGTTTTCCAACAACAACATTCATGTCCAGCGTTTTGTAGCCGTTCTGCACCACTTCCATCTCGAAGCCCGCAGTATTGACAATAATATAGTTCTGACCGAGATCCTTCGGCAACCAACGCCATCTATCGAGATTTATTTCTATCTGTTGGATACGTTTTTCAATGGGAGTATTCAGTTCTTCCAGTGTCTTTTTACCAAGCAGACCATCTGCTTTGAGTCCGTGTCGTGTTTGAAAAGTCTTTAGACTATCCACTACCCAATTATCAAATTGGTTTGAGCCAGGGTCCAGTGAAACTGTGTAATCACCACTTTGTTTTAGTCGTTGTCGAAGTTGTATTACTCGCGAGTCCTGCATACCGGGCTTGAGCGTCGGGCCTTTATTAATCTTTGTGTAACCGCCGCTAGCGAGAAGTGTTTGTTGCTCTTTAAGTGACTGTAACAGGCTGTTGTAGTGCTGACTTACCGGTTGTATCTGACTGGCTGCATCGTTAAGTGACGCAGAACTTTGAAAGAAATTAAATGCGACATCATCAGTATTGGTTACGTCTTGTCTTGCGAACCAGCTGTCTGAATCTCCCGGACGTTTTCCGGTTTGCCCATTGGCCAGGTTATCGAAGTACTCAAATAGTACGTCGGTCAGTACAACCTCGAGGTTTCTGGTATTTTGTGATTCCTGCAGTCGTAGCCAGCTACCGAGAATTTTTGTGTAGTATCTTGACGGGTGTAGACCCAGCTGCTGTGAATCATCGAGCTTCCTGACCATGGCGCGACACGTATCAGTATATTGTCCGTTCACAGACCACAAAGGTGCAAAGTTCCTTTGTGTATACAGTTGCAACAGTTTCTTTTTATGGCGTAAACGAATGCCTGTTACGGAGTTTTCTGTGCTTCGCAGAATAGATTCTATGCCAGCGCGCGCGGATTGCGCGGCAATGGCATTACCACCACTGGCAAACGCCGAGCTACTGGCAGCAATTGCCATGGAATTTCTAAGGAATGCACGTCTGTTTATTGTGGGCATTTTATTGTTATCTATGAGTGCCGGTTTTTATGCTGGTTTTCACGAGCTTGTGCGGTTATCGGCGACTTGCAGGTATCTTGAGTGGGTATCTGCGTGATAACACTTAAGCGATGCATGAACACATCGGGAAAACGTATTGTTTTTTAAGACTAAGTTGAGTGTGTATCGCTAATGACAGAGCCGGTACAGAAGGTCGTTCTTACTGAATTTACTGACGGTATTCGCATTTTCAGGCTGGATCGCTTAACCACAAATGCCTGTGGCAACAAAGAGTTCAAGCTAAGCGCGAATATTCAGCAGCTGAAGCGTTCCGGCGCGACTGGTGTTTTGAGCTTTGGTGGAGTGTGGTCAAATCATCTGCATGCTTTTGCTATCGCCTGCAGGGCAAATAATCTGCACGCTGTAGCAGTCGTGCGTGGTGAGGCAGTTCATGGCAGCACACTTTTAGATAATGCAGTGGAACATGGTCTGGTGGTGCACTATGTGTCGCGCTCCGATTATCGAAGGCGACACGATGAATCATATGTAAAAGAGTTGATGGCTGTTCTTAATTGCGATGCCTGGTTACCGGAGGGCGGGTCGAATAACCTGGCGGTTCAGTGTTGTGCCGAAATAACAGCCCTGGTTAATAGCAGTGTTGATCAGACACCAGAGAATATTGCACTTGCGGTTGGTACTGGAGCTACCATGGCGGGCATCATCAATGGAGCTGTAGCGGGGCAGAACATTATTGGCGTACCAGTGGTACAGGACAACCGCCTGCAGGCAAGCGTTAAGAACTGGGTGGAAAAAACTTCGCGTGCTGACTGGTGTTTTTTAAGCCCTGCCGATCCGCAGAAATATGCCAGTGTTGATCGTTCTTTGCTTGAGTTTGTTTTGCAGGCCTATCGTGACAGCGGTGTCATTCTGGATCCCGTATACAATGCGAAAGCGCTCAGATATTTACAAAAGGTCAGATTGCTCGACGAGACTCGCGATCCATGCATCTTTATTCATACAGGTGGTCTGGGCGGCTGTCTGGGTTTTGCCGAGGCATTGCTTGCGATTGACACTCAGCTTGCTGGCGAGCTTCTGTCAGAAGTATCACGTTTACTTGATTTATCTGGCTAGCTGGCGGGATATCAGTCTGGTAACCGGATGGCAGATGTGAGGTGTCTGCGGCTTGGTGTAGAATAGGGCGGTTTGATCCGACGGGGTTCTGATGAAAACCAGCGTGCTGCTTATTGCGCTAGTGGTCGCTTTGTTGACCGGCTGTGCGTCTGCTTATTACAACGCATGGGATAAGGCCGGAGTTCACAAGCGGGATATTCTGGTTAGTCGTGTTGAGAAAACGCGAGATTCCCAACTCGACGCGCAGGTTGAATTCAAGGATGCGCTGGAGCAATTCGGCTCTGTTGTTACTTTGCAGGAGACCGATGTCAAGCGGGCTTATGACAAACTTAATGCTGCCTACGAAGATAGCCAGGACGCGGCAGAAGCGGTTACTGACCGGATAAACAGTGTCGAATCTGTTGCTGACGTGCTCTTTAAAGAGTGGGAATCTGAAATCGAGCAGTTCAGCAACGCATCGTACAAACAAACCAGCACGGCGCAGTTGCGAGCAACCCGCTCACGCTACAACGACATGCTGTCAAGCATGCGCCAGTCGGAGCAGAGTATGCAGCCCGTGCTAAATACTTTTCGTGACAACGTGTTGATTTTAAAACACAAACTGAATGCTCAGGCGATAGGCCTGTTAAAAGGGGAGTTTGCCTCGCTCGAGGACGATATTGCTGCATTGATCCGCGAGATGAATCGATCGATTTCGGAGTCTAATCAGTTTATTGAGGAACTGCGCGGTGCTCCTGCATGAGATTTTGCAGATGCCCCGGCAGTGTTTCCGATAAGATTGGCGAAATTGGACTGCGGGTTTGCCATCCGACTAACGATTACAAATAGTTATGGCCACATGGAACGGTGTTTTTCGGAGTCAAAAATGCATGTTTAGGCATAACAATAGAGTGGAAAAAATATGTCTATTATAATTGCAAATGCAGGCGGCTCCTCTGTCACCACCTCTGATAACAAAAAGAGTGGTTTTGCAGTTCTTGTCCGGTCTGTTGTATTCGGCTTATGTACGCTGAGTACGGCGGCATCTGCTGATACACTATTCGGCCTGCACGGCAGCGCGCATTTGTGGCAGCCGGAGCTGGGTGGCACGATCGGGCAAACTGCCACTGCGTTTAATTTTTCGACCGAATTCGACAGTCAGGACGCCGACAGCACCTCTATATTGCTTGCGCTCGAACATGCGGTTCCATTGCTGCCCAATATCCAGCTACGCACCACACCGCTGTCATGGGCAGGCAGTTCGGAGTCTGCAACCGGGAGTTTGGGCGGTATCATTAATTTCAGTGGTCAGGTAGATGCGGAAGTAGATTTAAACTCGGTAGATGGAACGCTCTACTACGAAGTGCTCGATAACTGGGTATCACTTGACCTGGGTCTTACCGCAAGATGGCTGGACGGATTCGTGGCCGCCACAGAACTCAGTGGACTATCCGACCGACTGGACATTAATCAGGTGATTCCAATGGCGTACGGCCACGCTCGCTTTGACTTGCCTTTCTCGGGTCTGGCTGCCGGCTTACGTGGAAATATTATTGCCTTCCAGGATAACAACCTTACTGACCTGGAGGCTTATCTGCACCTTGAAGTTGATCTTATTCCGCTGCTGGATGTAGGTATACAGGGTGGTTTTCGTAATCTATCTCTCGAGGTTGAAGACATTGACGACTGGGAATCAGATGCCGAACTTGAGGGAGCTTACATCGCGCTTACCGGTCACTTTTGACCTGCGCTGTAGCCTGAAAAAAATATACCGTTAGCCGGTTCTTTCACCGTGGCCATTGAGGCGAGTGTGTACCGGGTGGTACAGAAGGTCGTGTCCAGTTGATCACTGAGTGAGAAAAACGAGGCGGGTGCGGCAGAGCTTTAAGGTCCCCGTAGCTCGATGCATAACTTTGCAGAAACTGATCTTTGTCCGGTGTAGCGCAATTTAACCATGCATTATGCTGACCCATGGATCGGAGCCACAATCCGGTACGTGCTAAAGACACTTGTACATGCCAGCTTCCACCTTCTGTTAGTTGTCTGTTGAGTGCGACCTGCGTGCCGAATGCCATTAAAAACCCACTCGCATAATCGAGCATCTGCATGGGTAGTGCACTCGGTTGATCAATACCTTTTGCACCTGCCTCTGCCATGTTGATTCCACTTGCACTTTGCAGCAGTGAATCGAAACCTCGTCGATTACTCCAGGGTCCGTTGCGACCGTAGGCACTTAAGCTTGTGTAAACTAATCCCGGATTTAACTCTGCCAGTGCTTCTGGTGTAAGCCCTGTTGCCGCAAGTGAACCCGGCCGATAGCCTTGAATGAATACATGCGCGTCCGAAATTAAATCAAGGAGTGCTTTTTTATCTGCGGCGTTATGCAAATTGATGTGAGCAGATAACTTACCGCGACTGGTTTCTATAATACTGTCAATGTTGGGAAGCTCGGGAGAGTTGATCAACATAACGTCCGCGCCGTAAGCTGCCAGCGTACGTCCGCACACCGGGCCTGCGATAATTCTGGTTAGATCAAGAACACGGATTCCGCACAGCGGTTGTTGTTGCTCTTGCAGGGACTCTACAGCACGTGGAGCAGCTTCACCGATCTTTGTTATTTCTACCAATGGAAGTTCGGCTACTGCCTCAGCCTGCGGTAGTTGATCCCACTCTTCAAATGTTCTGACTACAGCGCATGCGCCACCATGGTCGAGCACGGCATCTTCAAGAGCTTGTTTGTCCCTGTTAAGCGTTTCAGCTTCAAGCGCTGCACGTGTGGTATTCGCACCGGTCGGTAGGCCTGCTACACGCAAGGCAGCATCTCTGTGATGTTCAAAGTTTGCATGTATGCGAAGCCAGCCGTTGCGACATTGATAGAGGCCGGACAGCTCTGCAAACATGGGTGTTGTTTTTCCATCGAGTAAAAAGTGGCCTGTGCATTCAATGGCTGCTTCAAGCATATCAACGCTGATGGTTTGAGTCGGGAGTCCGCGCAGTGTGCCAAGCTCTGCAGCCATCGCTGCGGCTGCCGCCATGGATACCTGTGCTGCAGTACCTACGGCGAATGAAGACGGAAACACCGGTTCACTTCCGCACAGCCTGATATTGGCCAGTGATTCCGGCTTTAAGTCCAGATCATTCCATAGCGCTGCAAGATGTTGCTGTGCATCAGATTGGCGGGTTGGCATTTTTTTCCGATTTACTTTCTGGCTGGTTGTGGACCCGGCCAGATTGTGGTGCGAGCCTGTATTGGTTAGATTTTATAGAGCGTTAATAAAAAATATAATGCTATATCAACTGGTTATAGCTTATTGGGCTGTGCAATCACCACGGCTGACACTGCTGTTTTGCGATCAAAATACTACGCGAATCCGGCTCAGCCCGCGGAATTGCCATAATTGATCAGAATTCCATCCTGGCAATGTCAGGATTGATTGCTTTAATACTATCCATACCTTCTTATGGAGAAATTTATGGCGGTTTTTATCATACTGATATTAGGCAACTGTTTTGCACTGGGTGCAACTTTTGTCGCCTTGCGTGTGCTTATTCGGCTGAGTCGTGTTGAGCCTAATGCGAGCTGAGTCTGTTGTACTGCATGCGCTGGAAATGACACAGGGAAGCTGCGTTATCTGGTGCTTTTCCCTCGTTAATTGAAGTCTTCTGAACTACTATAGTCATCGAGTATTTTGCAGCCGTCGTAAGCGATCGGTCGGCTGCAGGTCGGTGTAGTTTGTGTCACGTACGGCAGTTACTGACTACCGATGCCGTCTATTTTTTCCCCCTGTACTTACCCTTCCTGTTTTGTCCTGCCGCATGCCTGACCGGCAATCTGTCGAAGGCTATTATCTTGTCTGCGAAAATTCCCCCGTCAGTACTTGCTTCTTGTCTATGTGATTCGTACACTCGGTTGCAAATCCGCGCCTGACTGAAAACATTGGTGCTCGGATAAACTGTTCGGGAGCTAAGTATGTGCGGTATTGTTGGACTCTATGCCAAGAGTGATCTAATCCGGAATTCACTGGGTGAATATGTCGGTGCGATGCTTGAGCAAATGGGGGAGCGTGGTCCGGACAGTGCCGGTGTAGCCTTTTATTCAGACTCGGATGCCGCTTCCAAGGTCACAGTGCAGCACGACAGCGCAGAGCAGATTGAGAGTGTCGCAAACGCTGTAACTGAATCTTTTTCAGATGCAGTGCTAAGACGTCGTGGTTCCCACCTGGTTATTGAATCATCAAGTACGCCGGCTGACATGGAAGCCTGGGTGCGAAACACTTTTCCTGATATAAGGGTGATGAGCGCCGGGGAGCGAATAGAGATTTATAAAGAAAAAGGACACCCGAGCGATTTTGTCAGCAACTACGCTCTGCAGGAAATCAGTGGCAGCCACGCTCTGGCACATACACGTATGGCAACTGAGAGCGCGATCACTACCAGTCATTCACATCCTTTTTCTACCGGCCTCGATCTATGTCTGGTGCACAACGGCTCTTTATCAAATCACAATCGTTTGCGTATTAAGCTCGCTGATGCGGGAATACGCTTTGAAACAGATAATGACAGCGAAGTCGCTGCAGGTTATCTGACGTGGCGTCTATCCAAAGGTGATAGCTTGCGTGAGGCACTTGCCGCGGCAATACGCGACCTCGATGGCTTTTATACTTTTGCCATTGGCACACGTGACGGGTTTGCTGTGTTAAGAGACCCGATTGCCTGTAAGCCCGCAGTGCTTGCGGAAACCGATGACTGGGTTGCAATGAGTTCAGAGTTCCGCGCTATTGCCCAGCTACCTGGCGCTGAAAACGCACGTGTCTGGGAACCCGCACCGGCAACAATCTATACCTGGGAAGGCGATATCCGTGGCGAGGTGGCCGCTTAATGAGTGCTTTCGATCTTGCAGACAGTACAGTGCGGGAATTAAATCAGCACTTACACAAATCCGTATCAGGTAAAGTCACCGTCAATAACCCGGGTGGCAAACATTCAGTTGCAGTTGGTGCTACCCATGCCCACGACGTAGAGATCAACGGCAACGTCGGATACTACTGCGCCGGTATGAATGCTGAGGCTTCAATTGTAGTCAACGGCCATGCAGGTTCCGGCCTTGCAGAAAACATGATGTCCGGTCGGGTACATGTGACCGGCAGCGCTTCCCAGTACTGCGCGGCCACCGCGCATGGCGGACTGGTAGTCGTTGACGGTGACGCATCTTCGCGTTGTGGCATCTCAATGAAAGGCGTGGATATTGTCGTTAAAGGCAATGTCGGTCACATGAGTGCGTTTATGGCGCAGACCGGTCGGCTTGTGGTTTGCGGTGATGCCGGTGATGCATTGGGTGACTCAATCTATGAGGCGCAACTCTACGTACGCGGCAAGGTTGAAAGTCTGGGCGCTGACTGTGAAGAAAAAGAAATGCGTGAAGAACACAAAAAAGCCCTGCAGGATCTGCTGCAGGCGGCTGGTGCGACGGAATACAGCGTTGAAGATTTCAAACGTTATGGTTCCGCACGCAAGCTTTATAACTTTAATATAGACAATGCGTCTTCTTACTAGCCGGGAATAAATAGCAATGGTTGATAAGTCCTGGTTAAAAGAGTCTGCTACGTTCTCACGACCGGTAATTCGCGAGATTCAACGTGCCGCAGAAACCGGTATCTACGATATCCGCGGTTTTGGTGCCAAGCGCAATATACCGCACTTTGATGATCTGGTATTTCTCGGTGCCAGTATGTCGCGCTATCCATTGGAAGGTTATCGCGAAGCCTGCGATACCAGCGTCACACTTGGAGATCGCTTTGCAAAAAAACCGATCACCATCGATATACCGATTACCATAGCCGGCATGAGTTTCGGTGCGTTATCTGCGCAGGCTAAAGAGGCACTTGGTCGAGGCGCTTCAAAAATGGGTACCAGTACAACCACCGGTGATGGCGGTATGACGCCTGAAGAGCGCGGCCAGTCAAAGTACCTCGTGTATCAATATCTGCCGTCCCGCTATGGCATGAATCCCGAAGATCTGCGTAAGGCAGATGCCATAGAGGTGGTCGTCGGGCAGGGAGCCAAACCCGGTGGTGGTGGCATGTTACTCGGGCAGAAAATTTCTGAACGTGTTGCTGGTATGCGTAACCTGCCACAAGGCATTGATCAGCGTTCCGCCTGCAGACATCCCGACTGGACAGGGCCGGATGATCTTGAAATTAAAATTGCCGAGCTGCGTGAAATCACTGACTGGGAAAAACCCATTTACGTCAAGGTGGGTGCAGCGAGAACATTCTACGACGTCACTCTGGCAGTGAAAGCCGGTGCTGATGTCGTCGTAGTTGATGGCATGCAGGGCGGTACCGCCGCAACTCAGGATGTGTTTATTGAACATGTCGGAATACCCACGCTGCCTGCAGTACGTGCCGCGGTTGAAGCATTACAGGAACTCGATATGCATCGTAAAGTGCAGCTCATTGTATCGGGTGGTATTCGCTCCGGCGCTGATGTAGCTAAAGCACTGGCAATGGGTGCTGACGCTGTATCTATAGGTACTGCAGCCCTTGTGGCTCTGGGTGATAACAACGACACCTTTGAGGATGAATACAACAAGCTTGGCACCAGTGCCGGTTATTATGATGATTATCAGGACGGACTGGATCCCGCCGGCATCTGCACTCAAGATCCTGCCCTAAGTGCCAGACTTGATCCGGTAGCTGCGGGCAGACGTCTGGCTAACTACCTCAACGTTCTGACGCTTGAAACCCAGACGCTTGCCCGTGCCTGTGGCAAGTCGCATGTACATAACCTTGATCCGCAGGACCTTGCAGCGCTGACCATTGAAGCTGCTGCCATGGCCGGTGTGCCACTGGCAGGAACGCAATGGATACCCGGCAAGTTGTAGCCCGATGAATACAGCTGTGTCGCATTCACTCAACATGAATTTGTTAAAGACAAGCCAGAGAAAAAACCAATGACCGATCTTTCGAAAATTGCCAAAGCCAAAGGTATCGAGTACTTCCTGATCAGCTTTGTTGATCTGTTTGGTGTGCTCAGAGCGAAGCTGGTACCAGCGCGTGCTATCAAAGATATGCAGGGCGAGGGTGCAGGCTTTGCAGGTTTTGCCGCCTGGCTCGATATGACACCCGCACATCCCGATATGTTCGGTGTGCCTGATCCTGACAGTCTTATCCAGATACCCTGGCAACCGGAAGTCGGCTGGCTTGCTGCAGACTTATGGATGGATGGTGAGGAAGTCGCAGCATCTCCGCGAGTGGCATTGAAAAATCAGCTAAAGGCAGCTGAAAAGAAAGGCTATCGCATCAAGACCGGGGTTGAGTGCGAGTATTTTTTAACCAACACTGATGGTACTGCTTTGTCTGATTTAAAGGACACGCAGTCAAAACCCTGTTATGACCAGCAGGCTTTAATGCGTCGTTATCCGGTGATAAAAGCCATATGTGATTCGATGCTTGAACTTAAATGGGGTCCGTATCAGAACGATCACGAAGATGCGAATGGTCAGTTTGAAATGAACTGGGACTACGATGACGCACTCAAGACGGCAGACCGACATGTGTTCTTTAAATACATGGTAAAAACACTGGCTGAAAATCATGATATTCGAGCCACATTCATGCCCAAACCGTTTGCAGACTTAACCGGCAATGGCTGTCACGCGCACGTATCGTTGTGGAATAAAACCGGAGCCAAAAATCTGTTTCTTGATAAGAAAGACAAACAGAAGCTCGGCTTGTCTTCTCTGGCCTACGATTTTCTTGGTGGCATTATTCATAACGCCGAGGCACTGACAGCGCTGTTTAATCCAACAGTCAACAGTTACAAGCGTATTAACGGTGCCTTGACGCGTTCCGGTGCCACCTGGTCGCCTAACACCGTCACCTATTCGGGAAATAATCGTACCCATATGATTCGCGTACCCGATGATGGCCGCTTCGAGTTGCGTTTGATGGATGGTGCGGCGAACCCGTATTTGATGCAGGCAGGAATCATTGCAGCCGGGCTTGATGGCATAAATAACAAGCGTAATCCTGGCAAGCCATTATTTAACAATATGTACGCCGAACCAGAGAAGGCAAAAGGTGCGAAAAAACTGCCATTGAATCTTCTTGATGCGATTCGTTTACTGGAAAAGAGCAAGTCTCTGCGCGAGTCACTGGGTGGCGACCTGATAGATGCCTACGTAAAGTTGCGTATGCAGGACTGGCATGCCTACACTGCTCATTTAAGTGACTGGGAACGACAGAATACGCTCGACTGTTGATCAGTAAACAGTAACCCGATTCGTCAGCGAGTATAGATTATACCGAATCACCTCGCTAACGCGTCGGGTTGCATAATGTGTTACAGGCTTTAGTCAAAAGCCCGCAGCGATTCCCTCGCGTCTTGAATCTGCGGCACCATACAGCTTGCCGTCTTTAATAACTATCGCATGCAGTCCTGAAGTAAGGCTGCGCACTTTTATTTTATGTGCCAGTGTTTCCAGTGCTGTTTGATATTCTGTGGCTGCGGTGCCTTCCTCGAGCTCTGTATCACCATTGCGGTTAACAATGTTTGGCAGGTCGAGTGCCGCCTGCAGATCCATCTCCCAGTCGAGTATAGCGATGACTTTCTGGGTAACGTAGTTGATGATTCTGGATCCACCCGGTGATCCGATAGCGAGCATCGGTGAGCCATCCTTAAACACCAGTGTAGGCGACATGGAAGATCGCGGGCGTTTGTTACCTTCCACCCGATTGGCCACCGGTTTACCGTCTATCTCATCTTTGAATGAAAAATCCGTTAGTTCATTGTTTAGCAAAAAACCGTTGCTCATGACGCGTGAGCCGAATCCGGCTTCGATGGTAGTTGTCATAGAAACAATATTTCCGAACTGATCAACAATTGAAAAGTGTGAAGTGCCTGCACGCTCAAGCTGAAGATCAGGTGAAAATCTGAGCCCGTCTTTACTCGGTGGCTGGCCGGCTAGTGCTTTATCCATGGCAACGGCAGGGTCAATCAATGCAGCGCGAGCAGACAAATAGGTTTTGTCGAGTAAGCCTTCAGGCATGCTGACAAAATCGGAGTCTGCCATGTACATACCTCTGTCGGCATAGGCGAGTTTTGCGGCTTCAATATACAGATGCCATGCGTCAACTGTGGGGCCCATGGAAGGCAGATCATAGTTGCTTAGTATAGTTAATATTTGCCCCATGGTTAAGCCGCCGGAAGTCGGCGGCCCCATGCCGCATACTTCATAAGCACGATAGGGCAGGCAAACCGGATCGCGCTCTACTACCTCATAGTTTGCAAGATCATCAAGCGTGAGTTCACCCGGATTGGTTTCGGTTTTCACAGCGGCGACTATATCTTCGGCTATGTAGCCTGTATAAAAAGCTTCCGACCCTTCATTGGCGATGCTTCTAAGTGCGCGTGCGAAATTGTCATTGGTTAAATAGCTGCCGACAGCCAAAGGGGTGCCATCTTCGTTAAAGAAGTAGTTGCGGGTGGAGTCAAACATATCGAGTTTGCTCTCTTTTGCACCTGCTATAGATTCTGCGAGTCTCGGGGATACTTTGAAGCCTTGTCTGGCTTTACTTATTGCAGGCTGCAGTAGATCGGGCCATTGCTGGTTACCGTATTTTTTGTGCACATGTTCAAGCAGCTTCAAGGTGCCGGGTACACCGACTGAGCGGCCACCAACAACAGCGTCCCACCAGTTCATCGGTTCACCATCCGGCTTTTGGAAATAGGCAGGTGTTGCTGAAGCAGGGGCTTTCTCACGCCCGTCGAATGTGATTAGCTTTGATGTTGCCGCATCCCAGTACAGCATGAATGCTCCACCGCCGATGCCTGAGGACTGAGGCTCTACCAAATTCAGCATGAGTTGGACTGCGACTGCGGCATCCGCCGCTGTGCCACCTGCGGCCAGCACATCAACGCCTGCTTTAACCGCATGGGGATTTGCAGCCGAGACCATGGCGTTATCGGCAGAGACCGTCGCGCGAGGAGGTGCAGCGTGCTTTTGTGCGGTATCTGCGAACGCGGTACAAGGTATGTACAACGCTGCAAGTATAAGCATCTTATAAGTGCGCAATGTTATATCCTTCTGTTGAGTTGCACAGGTACGCTATCATAAAAGAAATGTGCCTGACTATAATCAGTTAGCCTGCATTATTCATGAGGATTCGGCGCTCAGAGTCAATAGCGCGTCACATCTCACCCTATCCCCCTCGGCGCGTGGGTGTTTGTTCATGCAGGTCTGACTGGAACTCTCCATGACAAACCGATGAGCATCTGATACTGCCGCACGCTACGGTTTGCGAACCTCTTGTTCAATAGCACCAAAAATTGACTTGCCTTCGGTATCAGTCATTTCAATGCGAACCTTGCTGCCCCAATTCATAAATTCTGTTGAGGGTTTGCCGTGGTTTATGGTTTCTATCATTCGAATTTCAGCAATACAGGAATAACCAACGCCTCCCTCAGTGATCGGTTTACCCGGACCATCATCCAGCTTGTTCGATACCGTACCGGAACCAATGATAGTACCCGCACAAAGGCTGCGGGTTTTTGCTGCATGGGCGATCAGCTCGCCAAAATCGAAAGTCATATCAATGCCGGCATCGGCGCGCCCGAATGGTTCGCCATTGTAGTCAACTGACAATGGCAGGTGTACCTTACCATCCTGCCAGGCGTCTCCGAGTTCATCGGGACTGACAGCCACCGGAGAAAATGTTGATGATGGTTTGGATTGTAAAAAACCGAACCCTTTAGCGAGTTCATTGCTTACAAGCGTTCGTAAAGAGACATCATTGACGAGCATAATAAAACGGATAGCCTGCAGCGCCTGTTCACGGTTGGCACCCATAGGTACATCATCTGTTATTACGGCTATCTCAGCTTCCATATCAGTACCGAAAGCCTCGTCTTCGATCAGAATCGGTGAGCGTGGTGCTAGAAATGAGTCTGAACCGCCCTGATACATTAATGGATCAGTCCAAAAGCTGTCAGGCATTTCTGCATTGCGTGCTTTTCTGAGCAGTTCTACGTGGTTGACATAGGCGGAGCCGTCGATCCATTGAAAGGCGCGTGGCAGTGGTGACAATGCGTCTCTTTCATGAAAACGCTGAATTGGCTGAAAACCACGTTCCAGTGATTCAGCGACTCTTGAAAGGCGTGGTCCGCATACCGACCAGTTGTCTAAAGCTGATTGTAGTGTCGGTGCAATATGACCGACAGCGGTGCACTGTGTCAGATCTTTTGATACAACCACCAGAACGCCATCTCGGCTGTCATTCGACAGTGTTGCCAGCTTCATTGTTTGATCCTGATAGTGGTCTAATGAATCTTCTGACGGAGCAGTCGATTAAGGAACGCGTAAAACATAATGTAGTGCAGCGAATGAGAGCATACCATATCTGCTTTGCCTGATACGCTGCAACTTAGACTTCTATTAGTGCGGTCTAAGATGGCTGTTTTACGGATTGTCGCTGCTTATGATCAGCGAAGACAATCTGTGTAATTTGAACAGTCTATGGAGGAAGTACTTCTGCAGTAAACGTTACCGATACAGTGCCAGCAGCGGTCACTGATATATTAGTCCAGTCAACAGTGTTGCCAGATATACTGATTGAAGAGGGAAACGGTGCGCTTCCTGCTGTCAGATTACCAAAACCAGCGGGAACAATATCGCTTACCGACGCATTGGTAGCAGTTTCCGGCCCGTCGTTGCGCAGTGAAAGCGTAAACGTAACCGATTCACCAACGTTGGGTGATTCATTGCTGACTGATTTTTCGAGCGCTAATTCAATTCCTTCGATAGGGCCAATAGCGTAGACACCGTTATCGGGTAGCAATGTGAAATTCACATTACCCGATAGCATGGTTGATCTCGCGACTTCTGAAAATGTACCGCTGGTGCCTGCTCTGTGTAGAAGCGCATATGCCCGTCCGTTCTCAATTGGCACGCCAATATCGGCTGCATCAAAAGCCAGATTTACTGTCCCGCCAGTTCCGGTTGTATCTACATACCACGTTCTGTTCGAACGATTGACTATACCGGTTGGCAAATCAGTGGTGGTTTGTCCACTGGCAGGTGTGGACAGCAAGTAGTTCACACCGGCGGTCACGAATTTGTTATCATTCGAAAAAGTTATTGTCGGTTATTGTTAAACCCTGTGATGTGCCGATCGATTGTGAGCCGTCGTCCCGACCTATGCCGCCGACAAAAAAATCATAGTTGCCATTTGCAGTACTGTCTCCTTCATAAACATCAGCAAAGTCAACGCCGCCCGGCAGAGTTCTATCCCATTTTGCTGCAAGGTAACTGACCAGGATTCTTCGTTGCGCATTGTTCAGTTCTGATTGATAAAAAATCGCTTCGTAAAAGTGTCCATGATGATGTAATGCGGTCGAGCCAATTCTTCCTCCCAGTGAAAATTGTGAGTTTAAATTGTTGTATACACCTGCACCTCCATCGGTAAGCATAGTGTCTCCATTTCTGATAACCGATTGCAAAGCGGGAAGACCAATGTACTGCCATAAGTAGGTTTCATTCAACGTTATTGGAAGTGTGCCCCGGAGCCGTGCCGGGTTTCCGCAGCAGGGTCCCTGATCAAAAAACGTTACACCGTTTCCCCAGGGAATATGACTGCTAATCCGATTGTTGCCATTACCTAATGAGGTGAAGTTAAAAGAAATTTTCACCTCATCGGTCGAGGCCACAAAAAAATCTCTGATGTATCTACCGCGCCAATCCAGATATCATCTGTGTCGCTCAGAATATTCGATGCGCCGTTAAAATCAACGCCGTGACGAGATACGGAATACACGTTATGTCGATAAGCCGGTTGTGCCGTACCTGTTCCGCTGACATGGTTGCCGGAACCTGATTTATCACGCCATTCAGCGATAAGCGAACCAGCGGCTGGGTTGTTGGTGTAGTCGTTGTTCGCATCCACATCAACGGCGTCATACCATGCGCGCTGATTACTGTTTATATCGGTCGGTGCATCTGCATGCACAGCATGCGATGAGAGCAAGTTTGAGACAAGTGTGGTTAACAGGATGAAATGCGCAATCGGGCGAACAGGCTGTTCATACGCAACGTTTTTTATTAACAGATGAAACATAGTCATCCGATGGCTAAGTTACACGATATGCTACACAATGGAGCGCATCAAGTAGTATGCCATTCCACCGGGCAGATTCAGAATAGTCGTCGTTGACGCAAGTGTGAATTAATCGATTCCCGTACAGCAACCTGGAAGATGCAGCCACATTATCAGGAGTAGGACCATTATCGCGTCACATCTCACCCGATCCCTCTCGTCACATGGCAGGCCACGCTTCTCTGACGATCGGGCGACCTGTTTGGCGATAACGACTCATGAATAATGCAGGCTAGGGTAATCCCTAATAGGAATTCTTTGCAGATACGGATAGGCTCAGTTTCAACTTTCACAAATGGCACAGGGTTCGAGCCATGAGCGGTGTTGATAGAGTAAGCGGAGGTTATCGTAGCCAAAATCGTCGTTGACAGAAGTGTGAGTTAAACGAGTCCCGTTAAGCATCTTTCTTTGAGAGAACGGGTAACGGTAGAACGCTTAAGATCGCTTTCGTCAGGTAAATCAACTCATCTGTAACGGATCCCGGTATTCTTCTATAGCTGATAATAGGGTAACTATATTCTTGAAAATGCCGATAAACTGCGGATCATCTATTTTTGCGCCGATATATCGTCCTGGTGCTGGAAAAAAATGAAGGATAAATCACAACAGAGTATTGCTTGCCTGGCTTTGATATCTATTGCAGCTATGCTGACGGCGTGTGACGGGAGTTCCGGCCGGATTACTGACTCTTCTCCGGATTTAGTCCAGATATTGCCAAACACGCTGCTGGCGGAGAGTTTGGTTGGCATATGGGACGCTGGTAGTATAGAGGTGCTCAGCTCTGCAGGAGCCACTGTAACCGATGAAAAGTATTATGTGATCGAATCGTCGGGTAATGGTGCGTTGTTCCTGTCGCAGTACGACTATATGGGCGACAATTTCAACGGTTCGTCTCTCGATTTTCCCAATTGCTACACCGCAGGTCAAAAATTTCCGGTCAGTGTGCACGACAACGAATTATTCAGCTTTGGTACGCGATGGTTGAAACTGCTGGACGACACAACACTTGGTTATGCGACTAGCGCCGATGATGCGCTGCAAAGCAGGTTTGCCAATGTGTTGAGCAGATCCGGGCCGAGAGAATTTAATCCGGTTTGTGAAGGCTTGCCTTCTACTCCACCCGAAGAGCCAGAATCTACCATGGATGAAGGCAACGATAATGACAGCGGAAACACTTTAGACCTCATACCTGCTGAAGAGCTACAAAATCTTGTTCCGGTTCCGGCCGCTGGTGCGTACATCGGTATGAATACCGGAGATTCAGCCAATGCAATCAGTGTTTCTTCCAGAGAGTTTTTACTCGGACACGAGATGGCCATCGAGCGTATCTTCTACGGCAAACAACACTGGACACTGGATAGAATAAACATAGATCAAATCACTAACACCTACATCCAGGGTCGCATCCCTATGGTGTCTTACAAGGTTGGTGCGTGGAAAGATGTAACCAGTGGTAAATCAGATGCAATTATCGATAAACTTGCAGGACAAATAAAAGAGTCTGGTATCCCCATCCTGCTGACGTTTCATCATGAAGCGGAAGATGACGCATGCTTTAACGCAACACCGGATTGCGGTGAAGGCCAGACGGCGCAAGACTTTGTCGATATGTGGCGTTATATGCACAATCGATTCACAGTGCTTGAAGTGAAGAACGTGAGTTGGAACTGGGTGGCAATGGGGTGGCAATGGGGTCCGGGGGGTAACGACAATGTTCGAAACCACATTGAATCAATGTTTCCGGGTTCAGAGTATGTCGACTGGATGTCTGCAGATCTATATAACATGGCTGGCAACTGTAGTCTTACTCCACAGCAAATTAACAATCGTTGGCTACAACTTCAAGAACGAGGCCAGGGCTGGTATGACTGGGCATCGCAATTTAACAAGCCGTTGGCGTTAGCCGAGTGGGGCACTTTTGATGATGTACTGGTCGAAGGCAGAAAGGCTGAATGGTTTCGAAATGCCAGTGCGACCTTGCAGAGCTGGACTAACATTAAAGCCGTGGTTTATTTTGACAGGCTGCACGACGGTTGCGACTGGAGAATAGATACCGGAGGCGAAGCTGAGCTCGAGGGATACAGAGAGCTTATCGGCGCTCCGTGGTTTATTAAAGGTTAGAGCCGCGCTATAAAACAACGGCAAACGTATTGTGGTTGACTTTGTTAATGCCCTTGTTCTATACCTCAATACGATAACCAGTGCGTGGAAAGTGCACGCAGAGTTCACTTCCGGTTTGATCGCAGGTTCTGTTTATCGCAATGCGATTTGCATCAGCATAACGGACGGAACCCGATACAAACTGTTCTCCGCTCTCTACGTCCGGCCCGACCTTAATCTGCATACCAGGTTTTAGTCCTTGCGGGTCTTTGGCATCTACCATTTCCTGTGTTTGCGGTGTTGCCGAAGCGGCGATTTCTATGGCTTTTTCTGCACTTAATTCAGATGAGGTCCCATGGCCCATCGAGAGTATGTTTTTTTCCCACTGCAGCATGTTGCTGAATTCTGACAGTAGTGCTTCACCGCCTGCAAAGCGGCCACGTATAAACCAGACAACGTGGTAGATCTGTGCGTCAATAGCTGATGCTTTATCACTTGTAAGGTACTTGCGGCCGTCTGCCAGCATCTCGTCCAGCCACGACAGATACACCCGTAGCTGTGCTACCAGATGTGGCAATTGTGCGTTGGCTTTTTTCAGGTTTTCAGCCCAGTTGTCTCCACCCAGATAAAGCCTGCCACGATCTTCTGCAAAGTCTTCCGGCAGTGAATCTCCGGCTGAACCGAGTACGATTTTAACAGCCAGTTCAAAAAGTGCACCGTCGGTCCAGCGGCTGAGGCAACGCAGAAGACCTGCATCTGCTGTGGGGTATAAGCTGTGTGTCGGGAAGCGTTGTTCCAGTTCTTCGATGATGCAAAGGCTGTCACAGTAGATATCGGCACCGATCTGCATCACCGGTGTACGTCGGTATCCGCCGGTGAGGGTGGTGAGCATCGGCTTGGGTGGCAGCCTCGGTATTTCGACACTGTGCCAGTCGAGTTGCTTGATGCCGAATATCACACGTACTTTTTCTGCCACTGGTGATTGTGGATAGGCGTGGTAAATAATATGGTTTTCAACTGAGGTCATAGTATTTAAATTCTGAACGGGAGTGGACGTAAGTTCTTTCAATTACCTGCTGGACGAAAAGTTACGATCCAGCCAATACGGTATAATAATGCAGCTTAACCTGCATTATTCATGAGGATTCGGCGCCCAGAGTCAATAG
>CAZKAQ010000002.1:75672-81479 GCA_964550655.1 uncultured Granulosicoccaceae bacterium | reverse complement strand
CTGTTTAGCTCTATTGACTCTGGGCGACGAATCCTCATGAATAATGCAGGCTAGCCAGCTCTGTAAACCGCAGTTCATCGTCATGCCAGTCGATTTGCACCGTATCACCCGCTGCAAACTCACCGCTGAGAATCTCTTTAGCCAATCGATTTTCAAGGTGATTCTGAATCGCACGACGCAGCGGACGCGCTCCGTATACCGGATCAAAGCCCGCTTCACCCAACATATCCAGTGCGGCATCGGTGACCTCTATCGTGATACCGTTTGCTTTCAGGCGTTTTGCAAGCGTTGCCACCTGAATACCGGTAATCTGGCGAATATGATCGCGTTCCAATGGATGAAAAACAACAACATCGTCAATCCGGTTAATAAACTCCGGACGAAAGTGATCACCGACAATGTCGAGCACAGCTTCTTTCATGTCATCGTAGTTCGCAGCACCGGCTTTCTCTTGTATAACATGACTACCCAGATTCGAAGTCATGACGATGACCGTATGGCGAAAATCAACCGTTCTGCCCTGCCCGTCTGTTAATCGACCATCATCCAGTACCTGCAGCAATATGTTGAAGACATCAGGATGTGCTTTTTCTACCTCATCTAAAAGAATTACTGAATAAGGCCGGCGACGCACCGCCTCCGTCAGATAGCCACCTTCGTCGTAACCGACATAACCCGGTGGCGCACCAATGAGTCTTGCCACGGAGTGCTTCTCCATAAACTCGGACATATCCAGCCGGATCAGCGCTTCATCACTATCAAACAGAAAGCCCGCGAGTGCTTTGGTTAATTCAGTTTTGCCGACACCCGTTGGCCCGAGAAACAAAAACGAACCGTTTGGTCTTTCAGGAGGCGCGAGCCCTGCACGGGAGCGACGTACTGCATCGGAGACAACACTAACTGCTTCTGTCTGGCCAATTACCCGCTTGCCGATTTCCTCTTCCATACGCAATAACTTTTCACGTTCACCTTCGAGCATCTTACTGACAGGTATACCCGTCCAGCGCGCGACTACCTCGGCGATTTCATCAGCAGAGACACTGTTGCGTAACAGTTGCAATTCAATATGTTCACCACTACCGGCATCAGTCAATTGCTTTTCGAGTTCAGGTATGCGGCCATACTGCAGCTCCGACATGCGCTCATAGTCTCTTGCCCGCGATGCAGTTTCCATCTCAACACGGGCGCGCTCCAGCTCCTCTTTTATATGAGTAGTACCCTGCACTGCTGCTTTCTCGGCATTCCAGATTTCTTCAAGGTCTGAAAATTCTTTCTCTTTTGCAGCAATCTTTGCATCAAGGTCTGCCAGTCGTTTTATGGATGCATCATCTTCTTCTTTGGCAAGCGCCTCTCTTTCAATTTTAAGCTGAATCAGGCGGCGCTCAATTTTATCCAGCGCCTCAGGTTTGGAATCAATCTCCATGCGGATACGGCTGGCCGCTTCATCAATGCAGTCGATGGCTTTATCCGGTAACTGACGATCAGCGATGTATCTGTGCGAGAGCGTTGCCGCTGCAATGATTGCAGGGTCCGAGATATCAACACCATGATGCACTTCATAGCGTTCTTTTAAACCACGCAGAATTGCAATGGTGTCTTCCACGCTGGGCTCATCAACGAGAATTTTCTGAAAGCGTCGTTCAAGGGCGGCATCTTCTTCAATGTATTCACGATACTCATCGAGCGTGGTCGCGCCAATACAGTGAAGCTCACCGCGCGCCAGTGCAGGTTTAAGCATATTGCCGGCATCCATCGAGCCTTCTGCTTTGCCGGCGCCCACCATCATGTGAATCTCGTCAATAAAAAGAATGATCTGACCTTCCTGTTTACTCAAATCATTCAAGAGCGCTTTCAGACGCTCTTCAAATTCACCACGAAATTTAGTACCGGCAATCAGCCCTGCCAGATCAAGTGATAACAAGCGCTTGCCTTTGACTCCCTCAGGCACCTCGCCTTTAATGATTCGTTGCGCCAGACCTTCAATAATTGCAGTCTTGCCGACACCGGGCTCACCAATCATGACTGGGTTGTTTTTGGTGCGCCGCTGCAGTATCTGAATCGCACGGCGAATTTCATCATCACGTCCGATAACCGGATCAAGCTTGCCCTGCTCTGCACGTTCAGTCAGATCAATGGTGTATTTTTCCAGTGCCTGGCGGTGTTCTTCCGCGTTTTGATCATTGACACTTTGACCACCGCGAATATTCTCAACTACTTCTTCAATACGTTTAAGGTCTCCGCCGAATTCTGTAATCAGTTTGCAAAGACCGGATTTTTTCTCCTGCATCACCGCTATCACAAACAGCTCGCTGGAGATAAACTGATCATTTTTTTTCTGCGCAAGCTGATCTGTGCTGTTAAGCAATCGGGTAAGGTCTCTTGAGATATGCATATCGCCGCCACTCGAGACCTGCGGCAGTCGATCAATCGATTTACCCAGTGCTGAACGCAAGCCGTTAACATCAACCCCTGCCTGGGTTAACAAATGTCGCACGCCACCGCCTTGCTGATCGAGAAAAGCGATCAGCAGATGCTCTGGCTCAATGAACTGATTTTCACGACCCAGTGCAAGTGACTGAGCATCCTGCAAAGCCTGCTGAAATTTACTGGTGAGCTTATCCATTCGCATGGTCTAACCCTCTTAAAAGATTATCAATGACTTATATATGCGGCCTTCGCGAGCAATATCAACGAACCTGCAGAAACTCAAACCTTCCAGATCAATGCAGCCATGCGGCCGGTTTTACCTTTATCGCGCCGGTGCGAAAAAAAGCGCCCGGCATCGGTATAGGTGCATTCATCGCCACCATAAACCCGGCTGACACCAAGACTGTGAAGTTTGTCTCGTGCAAGTCCGTAGAGGTTAGCCAGGTACTTACCCCCGGTTGACGCTGATTCATCACACACAGACAACGGTGCAAAGTGTTTAGCACTGGCTTCATCCCGACTGACAAAACTCGCTTTAACCTCAGCACCCACCTCGAATTTGTCAGGACCGATAGCCGGTCCAAGCCAGGCCATCAATTCGGCAGCGGGAACCGGCAAACCGGACACTGTGTTTTCAATGACACCTTCTGCAAGCCCGCGCCAACCTGCATGAGCTCCCGCGATAACCGAACCGCACCCGGAGGTAAACAACACCGGCAGACAATCTGCTGTCATGATTGCCAGCACGCGATTTCGCGATTGACTCCAGCAGGCATCGGCAATTGGCGCACCGCCGTGTTGATCGGTCCAGTCATCGGCGCACAATAGTTGTGTGCCATGTACCTGATTCAGATAAAAAGGTGCATCAGGCAGCGATAGTGAATCAATTAAAAGCTGCCGGTTGGATGCCACGTGGTGTTTTTTATCACCCACATGCAAACCCAGGTTAAAGCCGTCACAAGGTGACTGACTATAGCCTCCGACACGCGTTGTACAGGCTGCACGAATATTTTCGGCAGCCGGCCAGTCCGGCGTGACGAACTCCGGCAGCTTAACATCAGCCATGATGAAGACCTTCTATAAGTTGCTGCATGTCTGCAGGCACAGGCATCTCCCAACGTATGTCTTCACCACTGGCCGGATGAATGATACCGAGCTCTCTGGCGTGCAACGCCTGCCGAGGAAACCCGACAATAAGTTGCTTCAACTTAGCACTAACGTTACCGGGCAGGTTCCTTCTGCCATAGACCGTATCACCAATAAGCGGATGCTTAATATGTGACATGTGCACCCTTATCTGATGCGTACGACCGGTTTCGAGCTTCACACCAATGTGGCAGTGCCCGGGAAACTTGTTCAAGACTCTATAATGAGTTACCGCCACCTTGCCCCTTTCATTGACTGCCATTTTTTTTCGGTCAACCGGATGCCTGCCAACCGGTTCATCAATGGTGCCGCCTGCCACCATTTCACCATGCACAACGGCATCATAAATCCGGTGCACACTGCGCTCCTGTAATTGCTGTACCAGTGAGAAATGTGACTCGAGGGTGCGGGCAATCATGACCAGGCCGCTGGTGTCTTTATCCAGTCTGTGAACTATGCCCGCCCTGGGGATATCTGCCAGCAAAGGATCCAGGTGCAACAAAGCGTTCTGCATAGTGCCGGATGTGTTGCCAGGCGCCGTATGCATCACCATCCCGGCGGGTTTTTCGATGACAAACAGCTGATCGTCTTTGTAGTGAATTGCAAGAGCAATATCCTGCGGCTCGACCATGGCCGAGGCCCCGGCAGGCTCAGGCAATCGGGCAACAATAGTTTCGCCGCCTTTAAGCTTTGTTTTCGGCGCGACTTTTCTACCATCCAGCACAATGGCCCCTTCACCAATCCACGTTTGTAGACGCGCGCGCGAATAATCGCTGAACCAATCGGCAACTACCCGATCAAACCGTAGACCGACGTGCTCTTCGAGCACGACCATGGATTGTGTTGAATCTTGAATTTTGGTGATTCCTGGAGTTAAACAGCCGGAACTGATCTGCACTACCTGCGCCGGAATGGCTGACCGAATGGCAAGACCCGCAATGCGATCCCGTCTGTACAATGGTTACAGGTATACTTCGACAACGCTCAATAGTACGCACAACCATGAAATCAGTCTATTTCACGACCTTAAGCGCATTTACCCTTGCAATCTCGCTGGCTGGCTGCAGCATCGGTGTCGGTGGCCCGACAAGACCAGATGACCCCGGCCCGGCCCCAGCGCCCGCCTTAAGCTCAGACGCTGGTGAGGCTGGCGAACTTTACGTCGAAGCTCGCGCGAGACTGGAAAAAGGTCACTTTGACGATGCTGTGCTCAGATACGAAAATCTCGAGGCCACCTATCCGTTCGGAGAGCATGCCGCACAGGCCCGGCTCGACGTCGCCTACGCCTACTACCAGAAGGAAGAACACGACAACTCTGTCGCAACGCTTGATCGTTACCTGAAACTCTACCCGCAATCAGAACAATCAGACTACGCCTACTACCTAAAAGGACTGGTCAATTTCTCACGCGGCAAGAGTTTTTTCGAAAGATTTGTGCCAAGAAAAATCGATCAGCTTGATCAGGCCTGGCTGCGTGCCTCTGTAGCAGACTTCGAAACAATTGAGCGCAGATACCCCGAGAGCAAATTTGTCGAAGATGCAGCAGCAAGAAAGCTTGAGCTAATTGATCACATGGCAAGACATGAACTGAATACCGCCAAATACTATTTTAGCCGCAGTGCCATGGTTGCGGTCATAAACAGAGTCAACACCATGCTCGAACAATTCCCGGACAGCAGTCTGAATCCGGAAGGCCTTGAATTGCTCGCCCGCGCGCATCGCGCGCTTGGCAACCAGAAGTCCGCTGATGAAGCGACCGCACTGTTAAAGCAAAGGTACCCGCGCTATACGGAAAGCTAGCCTGTCTGGCAGTAATATTCGCGGAACATAAAAACAAGTTCGGAAAACAAAGCCGGAAGTTAAAGACTCGCGATAAAAAAAGCACCTATAAACCACAACTCTTCAAATATTTGAAGAGCTTCACAGTTCAACATAATCCTGTTCAAATCAAAACGTTAGATGCACTAACAACGCACAAACGTCAATTTTCCAATCCTGAAGTCTCCAGCCACGTTATAGATACTGCCGTAACGGGCGATATATCACCCGACAGGTTAGCGCTTGTCACATTCCTATAATTAATGCATTTAATACTTCTCTGGAGACAAGTAAATGTTAAAGCAAACTCAAAAGGGTTTCACACTTATCGAACTGATGATCGTTATCGCGATTATCGGTATTCTTGCAGCAGTAGCTGTTCCACAGTACGGTCAGTACACTAAGCGTGCTAAGTT
>CAZKAQ010000002.1:72482-75572 GCA_964550655.1 uncultured Granulosicoccaceae bacterium | reverse complement strand
TTCTTGCAGCAGTAGCTGTTCCACAGTACGGTCAGTACACTAAGCGTGCTAAGTTTTCTGAAATTATAGCAGCTACTGCACCGTTCAAAGCCGGTGTATCAGAGTGTGCGCTTGATCGCAACATAAGCCCGATCGATGCCTGCGCTTCCGGCCAAAACAATGTTCCTCGAGCAATCGCATTTCCACCCGGTGATGCAAACACTAACATTGTTTCTGTTACCGCCGAGGCATCCGGAATAATCACAGCTGTTGGTGACGCTGAAGTAAACGATCTGAACTACGTTCTCGTACCAACATATGACGAAGACACAAGTGCGATTACTTGGAACTTGCGCGCAGACAGTACATGCCTGGCAGACCAAAATCCTGGTAACCTTGGTCTTTGCAAGCTATAAGTAAACGAACAGCTTAAGCAAAGTGATACAGCCAGGGTGTGAAGACACCCTGGCTTTTTTTGATTTAGACAATAAACTGGTTAGACATATGTATGCAACGAGAGAAAATGGATTTACACTAATCGAGTTAATGATAGTTATCGCGATTATCGGCATCTTAGCAGCAGTTGCAGTCCCACAATACGGTCAGTATACGAAACGCGCTAAGTTCTCTGAAGTTATCTCTGCTATAGCTCCCATAAAAACTGCAGTGTCCGAATGTATATTTGACATAAATCTGGAAAATATAGCAGGTTGTGGGAATGGAGAAAACATCGTACCGGGGCCTGTAAACACAACGAGCGATCCTAATACCAACGTAGGTACAATTACTGTCGCTACAAATGGAGAAATCACAGCGGTAGGAGGCGTCCGGGTTGGCGGGCTGAATTACATCCTTACTCCGAGCTATGACCAAGCCGTCAGTTCAATAACATGGCAATTGAATCCCATCAGTACCTGTTTACCAGCTAATAATCCCGGCGGGCTAGCGCTTTGCAAAGAATAGGATTTCACTGGCAGTGCAAGCCGGCTCAACTAACAGTTCAGAACCAAATACTATAGCGGATAATTTATTCCGCTATAGGCCGTAGCCTTTTTAGAAAGATGAACTATATCAGCAAAATCTCTTCTCTCATGCAAATGGCGTGTATCAGCTTTCTGGAGGTTCCCCTTTTACTCTTCAGGTTCGATCACAGCGGCACATGCAATGAGAATACCTCTAATCCAGGTTGACATTGGTCCCACTATTCTGAGTAAGTTATATTTGCCAATGCCAATTCGATGAATAGGCGAAACCCTGTGCGAACTACTACACCGAAGACTCATACGCTTCAAACCTAAAAACGAATTTGGACTGCTAAGCTAAAACACTAGTACTAAATTTGCATGCGAACTTAACCCAGATTCCGGGGAAACCCACAGTCAGATAACTTCAGGGCGACCTAGTGGTTCACTTGATTAATTAGGTAACGCATATTTTACTCGTTCCACCGATGCCAGTATAGTTTTAGCATCCTTATTCCAGTTAAATGGTTTGGCGTTAGTGCGATTGTGCACATGGATAAATTCGAGCAGCGCCTATTGTAGCTCGGTGGCAGTGTTAAAAACTCCTCGGTACAGAGCCCGGCGCTCGAGTTGGGCAAACCAACCCTCTACAGCGTTTAACCATGATGACGTGGTCAAGCGTTTTGGTACCAGCCAGTTAAGCAGATATCTGCAAGTTAGGCATCATCTGCCGCTCAAACTCATTTGGACTGCGGTAGTCCAAGTGCGAGTGCAAACGACTCTCGTTGTAGAATATTGCAATGTACTGAAGGATATCGTTCATGGCCTCTTGTCCTGTTTGATAGCATTTCCACTGAACACGCTCCTTTTTGAGGCTGCCGAAGAAGCTCTCTACCACAGCATTGTCCCAGCAGTCTCCTTTGCGGCTCATGCTGCCATTAAGTTGATTAATTTTGAGTAGTCTGCGGTATTGTTTGCTAGCGTACCGGGAACCCCTGTCGCTATGCACAACTAAACCCTCACTTGATACGCAGTGATTCCCACATGTTTTGCCATCAACATTTCGCTCCACTGAGTGGCTTCTTCGGGTACGTACTCCGTGGTGAGAGTAAGCACCTTTTTTCTAGTTGCTTCCTTGATAACCGAGGGACGTCCGCTACGTTGTTCATCGAGTAAACCATTGATGCCATCTGAGAGAAAACGATTACGCCACTTGTGAACTGTTTTGGCAGATACCAATTGTTCGTCAGCAACCTGCGTCGGGGTTTTACCGGCATGCAATCCCAGAATGATCTTTGCGCGTGTAATCTGAATTTGTGGAAGTGTCGTGGATCGAAGCCAGTTTTTTAACTGACGAGCACTACGGCTATCTAGCTTAAAGGATTGAGGTTGTCTCATTCTTGAAGTATGACTGGATCTCTCTTAAATTACCTTATTTTTCAAGTGATCCAATAGCTTACGCGATCTGGCGAGATCAGTTCGAACCATCGACGGCATCACCATCGCTGCGATAAATTTATTTTCCCGAACACTCTCTGAATTGGCTTAGTTAGCAATTTCCAAAACCAAACACAATATTGGTTCAACTATTCAGAAAAATGCCGATGTCCCTATAAGGAACATAAAAATAATTCGGCGAAACTTATGTCTAACACAACACCAGCCTCTAATGATGCGAAGCAGTCGCTATCAGGCCTTCCACGAAGATTGGTTCGTGAGGAAATCCTCACCGAAAAAGATGCCCTCCAGGCACTGGCAGATGCAAACGAAAATAAGCGTCAGCTGATCAGTCATCTGGTGCACCATATGGATATATCGGCCACCAAGATTGCATCTATTGCGGCTCAGGAATTCGGCTTTTCACTCTTCGACATCAAAAGTCTGGCGCCAGACAGTTTGCCAACTGAACATATTAACGAAGATACGGTTACCAAAAATAATGCGCTGCCAATATTCCAGCGTGGTTCGAAGCTGTTCGTCGCCATCTCCGACCCGACCAATACCACGGCACTGGATGAGATCAAGTTCAGTTCGGGATTAAACGTAGTTCCTGTGCTGGTTGAGGAAAACAAGCTCGCAGAAATGATTGAGGCCGCCGCATCCGGCAACGGTATGAGCAGCCTTGCTGACGATCTCGATGAAAGCTTCG
>CAZKAQ010000002.1:0-72382 GCA_964550655.1 uncultured Granulosicoccaceae bacterium | reverse complement strand
GCCGCATCCGGCAACGGTATGAGCAGCCTTGCTGACGATCTCGATGAAAGCTTCGATATGGATGTTGCTGAAGAGGGTGGCAGCAATGCTGAAGAAGACGCATCGGATGTCGACGACACGCCAGTAGTCCGGTTTGTTAATAAAGTTTTGCTCGATGCCATCAAGCGGGGCGCTTCAGATATTCATATTGAGCCCTACGAAAAGGTATTTCGTATCCGCTTTCGTATCGACGGCATCTTACAGGAAGTCACCGAGCCACCACTGAATATGGCCGGAAGACTCACTGCGCGTATCAAGGTGATGTCCAGAATGGATATTTCCGAACGACGTGTACCTCAGGATGGTCGTATTAAACTCAAGGTATCAAAGAATCGCGCTATCGATTTTCGTGTCAATACCTGCCCGACGCTTTTTGGTGAAAAAACTGTACTGCGTATTCTTGATCCAAGCAGCGCACAACTTGGCATTGATGCACTGGGTTATGAAGAAATCCAGAAGAAACGCTACATGGATGCGCTATCAAATCCATACGGGATGATTCTGGTGACAGGGCCAACCGGTTCCGGTAAGACGGTTTCTCTGTATACCGGTCTGAATATTCTCAACACACCAGATACCAATATTTCGACAGCTGAAGATCCGGCGGAAATCAACCTTGCGGGTATTAACCAGGTTAACGTGAACCCGAAAGCCGGCCTCACGTTTGCCGAAGCGCTTAAGGCATTCCTGAGACAGGATCCGGATGTCATCATGGTGGGTGAGATTCGTGACCTTGAAACAGCCAGTATTGCTATTAAAGCGGCTCAGACCGGTCACCTGGTTTTGTCAACCCTGCACACAAACGATGCACCACAAACTATTTCACGACTCATGAACATGGGTGTGCCAGCGTTCAATGTAGCCACAGCGGTCACACTGATTATTGCTCAAAGGCTGGCACGTAGACTATGCGATTGTAAGCTGCCTGCAGACATCCCGCGCGATGTATTACTCAAAGAAGGTTTCACCGAGGAAGATCTGGCTGATGAGCCTTCTTTTTACACAGCAAACGGCTGCAGCAAATGTACCGAAGGCTACAAAGGTCGACTCGGTATTTATCAGGTAATGCCTATCACTGAAGACATGGGTCGAATTATTATGTCTGATGGCAACGCCATAGATATTGCTGACCAGGCACGAAAAGAAGGTATCGATGATATTCGCCGTTCGGCCCTTAAGAAAGTTCTACAGGGTTTAACAAGCCTTGAAGAAGCTAACCGCGTAACGCAGGACTAGACTCATGGCAAAGGTAGCAACTAAAAAAACATTTGTCTGGGAAGGCAAAGATAAATCAGGCAAAGTAGTTAAGGGCGAGATGGCAAGCGTTAGCGCTGATCTTGTCAAGGCACAACTGCGCCGCCAGGGCATTACCCCGGCCGCGGGTAAAGTCCGTAAGCAAAAGCCGTTGAAAGGCGCTAACAATGCCATTACCGCTTCTGACATAGCAATTTTTGCGCGTCAGTTAACAACAATGATGGGGTCAGGTGTACCGTTAGTACAGGCCTTCGAAATTGTCGCAGGCGGCCTCGACAACAAAGCGATGGCGCAAGTGGTAACACAAATCAAAAATGACGTCGAAGGCGGTGCCAGCCTGACTCAAGGCTTGAGAAACCACCCGAAGCACTTTGACGATCTGTTTTGCAATCTTGTTGAAGCCGGTGAGCAATCCGGTACGCTGGAAAAGCTGCTTAATGAAGTAGCAATATATAAAGAGAAAACAGAGGCTCTGCGCAAGAAAATCAAAAAAGCAATGACATATCCAATTGCGGTTTTGATTATCGCGTTTGTTGTGACAGCTATTCTGCTTGTCTTCGTGGTACCGCAGTTTGAATCACTGTTTGCTGGTGTCGGTAGCGATTTACCGGCATTTACCAAAATGGTGGTTAACTTATCCGAGCTTATGCAGCAATATTGGTGGATAGTATTCGGCGGCATTGGTGTATTCGTTTTCGTCTTTAAATCGATCCACGGAAAATCTCAAAAGTTCAGAGACAAAATGGACGCATTGGTTCTTAAATTGCCAGTGGTTGGCGAAATCCTGCACCAGGCGGCAACAGCTAAGTTCGCTCGCACATTGGCGACCATGTCAGCGGCCGGTGTGCCACTGGTTGAAGCAATGGACTCAGTCGCAGGTGCCGCAGGTAATGCTGTCTATCGAGACGCCATCCTGAGAATGAAAGACGACGCTTCAACCGGTCAGCGACTGACAACAGCCATGAAAGATCAGGAACTGTTCTCAAACATGGCAGTTCAGATGGTTTCTATTGGCGAAGAGTCAGGCGCAATTGACGACATGCTATCAAAAGTTGCTGACTACTACGAAGAAGAAGTAGACGGTTCGGTTGAAGCACTCACCACATTAATGGAGCCCATGATTATGGCATTCCTGGGTATTGTGGTTGGTGGTCTGGTTGTTGCGATGTATCTGCCAATCTTTAAGATGGGTGACGCGTTCTAGCGTTAGAACTCTGCAACTTAGAAATACCAAAATCCCGTCTACAATTAGACGGGATTTTTCGTTAAACGGCCGTAAACTATGACACTGTTCAGCTTACTTCAGACCAACCCGACGCTACTCATCAGCTTTTGTTTCGTGCTCGGCCTTTTTATCGGCAGTTTTTTAAATGTGGTTGTCTACCGGCTGCCACTGATGATGGAACGCACCTGGAAGCAAGAGTGCCGGGAGTTCCTGAAGCTCGATATCGAACCTGAAGCCGAATCAGCTGAAACTAAACAAGTGCCGCCTGAAAAATTCAATCTGATGGTGCCCCGCTCTGCCTGTCCTTCGTGTGGCAGCATGATCTCCGCCTGGCAGAATATCCCTGTGATCTCATGGCTGTTGCTGCGAGGCAAATGCGGCAACTGCAAACATCCGATTTCTGTCGAGTATCCGTTGGTTGAGTTACTCACCGCTATTCTCTCCGCGGCAGTCGCAATGAAATTCGGTGCCAGTATTGAACTGGTGCTTGCCTTATTTTTTACCTGGGCACTAATCAGTCTGGCAATGATAGATTTTCACACTACTCTTTTGCCCGACAGCATCACATTACCGCTCCTATGGGCGGGTTTGCTTATCAGCCTCGTACCGGTATTCGTTGCAGCGCCGGACGCGATCGTCGGCGCGGCTGCAGGCTATATGATTCTCTGGATTGTATTCCAAACTTTCAAGCTTGTTACCGGTAAGGAAGGCATGGGATTCGGTGATTTTAAATTACTGGCCGCACTGGGCGCGTGGCTGGGATGGGCCATGTTGCCACTGATCATCCTGTTGTCCTCATTGACAGGTGCGATCATAGGCATCATGATAATGGTATTGTTTAAGCACCAGCGCAGCCAGCCTATAGCCTTTGGCCCCTATCTTGCCATTGCTGGCTGGATTGCGCTTATGTGGGGTAATGAGATTGTTTCGATGTACACCGGGCAGATGGGCCTGTAAGAGCATTAACTTCCTGTCAAGTTGTGCCGCATCATGATGCGGGTTGCTTTAAGCGGTGGTATCGCGAGTGGTAAAACTATAGTCAGTAACTCACTCAAAGATCACGGCGTGCCAATCATTGACACCGATATTCTGGCTCGCGAAGCCGTGCTACCGGGTACTGAAGGCTTACAGCGCATTGTTGAACGCTTTGGTGAGTCAATACTCGACAAAAACAATACACTTGATCGCAAAAAGCTTCGCGATATTGTTTTTTCCGAGAATACCGACCGCAGCATTGACTATGCTGTTAGAGAAAGCACAAGTGATAATAATGCCAGGCAGGATCTGGAATCCATCCTCCATCCTCTGATCCGTCAGCTGGCCGACGAAAGACTGGATGCGCTGGATAAATCAACGACACCATACGCTGTAGTAGTGATTCCGCTGCTGGTAGAAACCGGCCAGCAAAATAGCTACGATCACGTGGTTATTGTTGATGTCGATCCCGAGATTCAAATCAAACGTCTGATGGCCAGAGACAACAGCACCAGAGAACAGGCTGAACGAATTCTGGCAAGCCAGGCATCGCGGAAACAAAGGCTTGCCGCAGCAGATGATGTTATTTTCAATAGCAGCACAGTCAAAGCGGTTGAACTACAGGTCAGAAAAATACACGAGCACTTGCTAAGGCTTGCAAAAAAGAAGCAACTTGGCAAAAAAAATCGCTAGCTGTTTACTAACATAGAATTGAATTATCCGAAAGTAATTAAAACGCACCTTCGCGGACGTTAGCACCAGTAGCGCTTCTGCTGTGCCAACGTGGTTGCTTTAACTTCGATACTCGGCATTTATTTTGACGTAGTTATAAGATAAATCTGTCGTCCAGATACGAGCAGATTCCTCACCCATTCCGAGATCAATGTGAATACTTACATCTTCTGCTGCCATTATTGAAGCTGCCTGTGGCTCACTATATTCTGTGGAAGGCTCTCCCCTTTCAAGCACCGGCAAATGTCCTATGTGCAACGAGACTTCCTGCATATCCAGATCAACCACTTTGCTTCGTCCGATAGCTGCCAGTATGCGACCAAGATTCGGATCACCTGCAAAAAAAGCTGTTTTAACCAACGGAGAATGGGCTACCGTAAATGCAGTTTGTCGACAATCTTCAACAGACGCACCACCACCTACCTGTATTTCTATAAATTTGGTAGCACCCTCGCCATCACGGACAATGGATTGTGCTAAATGAAGTGCTGCTTTCTCTACCATCTCCGCAAACACGGACCACTCCGGATGCGTCGGACTGAGCAGTCTGTTACAAGCGGCTCCGGTCGCCATCAATACAAAAGCATCGTTAGTAGAAGTATCGCCATCAACACTAATACAATTGAATGTTTTATCACATACCGACTGGATCAACTGTTGCAGCGAATATGGATCAACCGCTGCATCTGTGGCCATAAAAGCCAGCATGGTTGCCATATTCGGATGAATCATACCGGAGCCCTTGGATATTCCGGTTAAAGTCAGCACCTGATTATCTATAGTGCACTGAAGCGACAGTCCTTTCGTCACCGTATCGGTGGTTAGTATCGCCTCAGCTGCCTCCAGCCAACTGTTACCAGATAAATCACCTGTTAGCTGATCGACACCGGCCTGCATCAGTGATAACGGTAACGGTTCACTGATGACACCGGTGGAAAACGGTAGTACTTGTTGTTCCCGAAGACCGCAACCTTGCGCTACCTGTCGACAAAGCGTTAAGGCATCTTCCTCACCCTGCTTACCTGTACCCGCGTTAGCGTTACCCGAGTTAATCAACAAAGCACCACACCTGGCTTGCTGCACGTGTTTTCGCGCGATCTCCACCGGAGCTGCACAATAGGCATTTTGGGTAAATACAGCCGCTGACTGCGTACCCTCGTCAGCAACTATGAGTACCATATCTCGGTCGCCGTTATTTTTTATTCCGCTGGCAGTCGTCGCGAGCTGTATGCCACGCACAGGCAACAAAGAATCAGGTGGGGAAAGTCCTACAGGCATATAGCATTACCAGAGATCACCGGCCAGAGCATGACCGAAAAGCCGGAGGAGTCAGCGCACATGCTGTTGTGCGCAAACCAAAGTATTCGCTGTATTTTAATTAACAGGGCGATAAATAACTACCGCACGGCGCGTTAGCAATTGCCCATACTTACTTATTACCGGCAACGGTGGTAAGACCGCCTGACCAGTCATAAACCGCCCGTCACAAACCGAAAGAAGGAGCCTTCAGCCCGGATTACCAGGCGATGGCAAAATACCATTTGACTTTTGTGTTGTCCTACCTGAGCACAAGCCAACCGAAGACTTGCTCTGTTAAATACCCCTAGCTGAGCTGACCATGGCAGCGCTTGAACTTCTTACCTGAACCGCACCAACAAGGGTCATTGCGACCCACCTTGGGTTCATCACGCACGAAAGTTTCTTCGCTTGCAGCACTGACACCGGCGTTTGCGGCTCCGGGAGCTGCCTGGCCGGTAGGTGCATCCGGTGGTGCAGAAGCAGTCGGGCTGGTTGCTGCCGCATGCTCATAGGTAACTTGCTGTGGTCGTTGCGCCTCAGCCGCAGCTTCAGCCTCGGCTACTTCCTCAGGATCCCTAACCTGTACTTTGGCAAGTGTGCCGACAACATCTTTTTTGTATTCATCCAGCATGACAGAGAACAGCTCAAAAGATTCTCGCTTGTATTCCTGTTTCGGATTTTTTTGAGCATAGCCACGAAGGTTCACGCTCTGCCGCAAGTAATCCATAGAGGAAAGATGCTCTTTCCAATGATCGTCAAGGGTTTTAAGCAGGACAAACTTTTCAAACTTTCTAAGCGTTTCAGTACCGGCAAGCTCTTCAGTCTGCTTGTATTTTTCAGCGAGCTTTTCGATAGCGAATTCATTCAGATCTTCTTCATCGATTTCCGGATCTTCTTCAAGTTTCGCTTTCAAATCAATTTGAAGATCAAACTGTTCCTCAATCTGTTTTGATGCACCTTCAAGATCCCAGCTTTCATCCAGTGAGCCCGGCACCACATATTCTGCCATCAAAGTCTCGACAGCATCTTCGCGCATGGCATCAACGGTTTCAGTGACTTCTTCAGCCTCTATAATTTCGTCACGTTGTTCATAGATAACCTTGCGCTGATCATTGGCGACATCATCAAACTCAAGCAGATGTTTTCTGATATCAAAGTTATGGCCTTCAACTTTTCGTTGCGCATTTTCTATGGCACGTGTTACCAGTGAGTGCTCAATAGCTTCACCTTCTTCCATACCGAGTTTCTGCATGATATTGCCGATGCGCTCGGATGCAAAGATGCGCATCAGATTATCTTCAAGCGAAAGGTAAAACCTTGACGAACCCGCATCACCTTGTCTGCCGGAGCGACCCCGCAGCTGATTATCAATTCGACGACTTTCATGGCGTTCAGTACCAATAATATGCAGGCCACCGGACTCCAATACTTCTGCATGACGTTTCTGCCAGGCATTTGTACGAGCTTCCTTGTCGATATCGGTCACTTCCTCAAGACCGGCAAGCTCAGTCTCGAGATTTCCGCCGAGCACAATATCGGTACCACGACCGGCCATATTGGTTGCGATGGTAACCGCAGCAGGCCGACCTGCATCCGCGATTATCTGTGCTTCACGTTCGTGTTGCTTCGCATTGAGCACTTCATGCGCTATGTCTTTCTTTTTTAACAGGCCCGACAGATATTCAGAAGTTTCAATTGAAGTGGTACCAACCAGTACCGGTTGCTTACGCTCCACACAAGACTCTATATCATCGACTATCGCATCGTATTTTTCGCGCTGCGTCAGATAGATCAGATCACCTCGATCATCACGAATCATGTTTTTGTTGGTCGGTATAACAACTACCTCCAAACCGTAGATTTGTTCAAACTCAAAAGCCTCAGTGTCAGCCGTGCCCGTCATACCGGCAAGCTTTTCATAAAGTCTGAAGTAGTTCTGATAGGTAATAGAGGCAAGCGTCCGATTTTCCTGCTGGATAGTTACACCTTCTTTGGCTTCAATTGCCTGGTGCAAACCATCAGACCATCTTCTGCCTTCCATTGTGCGGCCGGTAAATTCATCGACAATTACAACCTTTCCGTTTTTGACAATGTAGTCAATATCTTTATTGAAGATTGCATGGGCTCTTAGCGCTGCGTTCAAGTGATGCAACAAGCTGATGTTCGAGGCATCGTAAAGACTGTCATTTTCTGCAAGCAGATCCTGATCAACCAGCAGTGACTCGATTCGGTCCATACCCGATTCAGTCAGAAAAACCTGCTTCGATTTTTCATCAACGGTGTAGTCACCGGGGCCTTCTTCAGCATCACCCTCTACTTTGGCAACCGCTTCAAGGTTCGGCACAACCTTATTAATTTTGGCATAGGTTTCACTGCTTTCGTTAGTGGGTCCTGAAATAATCAGTGGTGTACGCGCTTCATCGATCAGAATCGAGTCAACTTCGTCAACAATGGCAAAGTATAAATCACGCTGTACTTTCTCTTCGCTGCTAAGCGCCATGTTGTCGCGCAGATAGTCGAAGCCAAATTCATTGTTAGTGCCATACGTGACGTCCGCAGCATAGGCCTGACGCCGCGCTTCCGATGATAAACCACTGACAATGACTCCAACGCTCAAGCCCATGAATTTATAGAGATTACCCATCCAGTCAGAGTCACGCTGAGCCAGATAATCGTTAACCGTAATTACATGGACACCACGGCCCAACAATGCATTCAGGTATACGGCAGTGGTCGCCACCAGAGTTTTACCCTCACCTGTGCGCATTTCTGCAATTTTGCCGTCATGCAGTACTGCACCACCAATAAACTGCACATCGTAGTGACGCATACCAAGCGACCGCTGACCCGCTTCTCGCACGGCGGCAAAAACTTCGAGCAGCAGGTCGTCCAGTGTGGCACCGTTGGCCAGTCGAGTCTTGAACTCTTCTGTTTTACCCTTCAGCTGCTCATCAGTGAGAGCAGCCATTTCATCACTTAGTGCTGTCGCACCACTTACTGTCTGCGCATATTGCTTGACCAGGCGGTCGTTTCGACTGCCAACAAATTTTTTAACTAAGTTACCGAACATCTGGCTTACCAATCATCGCTGATCCTGCGCTGTGCGTGGCGGACGCTGTTGCGACCGCAAGTGTTTGAACCCCGGGAATAATATCAGTTTGGCTGTCAGATATGGACTGCTGAAAAAGCTTTCCCGTTTCCGGCTTGCATATAGAGCATGGGGACAAGTAGATACTTTTTCCAGTTTAAGAGCCGTCAACCAGAACACTATGCAATTTTGACGCTCAGCTTGATACAGCATGCAGTCAAGCAATTGGCTGCAAGGGACAACTTTGGATAAACTGGTGATATGCAAGAGATAAACAGTTTCCTTGATTCAGAGCTAGTGCGGCGTTCGCGCCAGTGGCAAGACTTAAAGAAAGTATTAGAAAAGGCTCTGCCGACAGAGTTCCTGGCGAAGGTAAGCTACGCCAGTCTCGATAATGGCAAATTGACAATATTCTCTGACGCCCCTGAATGGACCAGCCGGATGCGATTTTACAGCGCTGAAATCATTGATGTTTTTGAAAAAGAAAACCTCAAAGTCGTTGACGTGCAGGCGCGAACAGTGCCGAAGCCGACAACAAGAGCGCCGGCAGACTAGCTGGCACTACCCCCCAACCAGGCTGTCACTCAGGCCGGCTGCAGTTCCGGTGCCGCTGCAACCAGCGGCTGGGTGTATGCGATCGGGCTCTGATTCTCATCAAAAGTCACCTCTTCCCAGGCATCCGGCCGTGAAATCAATTCACGCACCAGCATATTGTTCAGGCCGTGCCCGGATTTGTAACCCGAAAACTCACCGATCACGCTGCAACCAAGCTGAAAGAGATCGCCGATTGCGTCGAGAATCTTGTGACGAACAAATTCATCGCCATAGCGCAGCCCGTCTGTGTTGAGCACTTTGTAATTATCAACAACGATCGCGTTATCGAGGCAGCCGCCTAACGCCAGATTGCGCTCTCGAAGCGCTTCGATATCGCTCATAAAACCAAAGGTTCTGGCTCTGCTGATTTCGCGTACAAAAGACGATGACGAAAAATCTATAGAGGCTCGCTGAGAACCTTCAGAGATTGCCGGATGCTTAAAATTGATTTCAAAGTTGACACGGAATCCGTCATACGGGTCAAAGCGAACCCATTTGTCGTCTTCTTCAAAATAGAGTGGCTTCTTGATTCTGATAAACCGCTTCGCTGCCGCCTGCTCTCGTATGCCAGCTGACTGAATCAGGAAGATGAACGGAGCCGAGCTGCCATCCATAATCGGCACTTCGCGAGCACTGACATCAACAAAACAGTTATCGATGCCGAGACCGGCGAAAGCCGCCATCAAATGTTCAATCGTCGAAACAGTGTTACCGTCATTATCGCCGATCGTCGTTGCAAGCTCGGTAGACACTACATTCAACGCGGTCGCTGCAATGTCAGCTACACGATCTCCCGCATGGCGACGGAACACAATGCCGGTGTTCACCGGGGCCGGAGACAAAGTCAGATAGACTTTGCGACCCGTGTGCAGTCCTACACCTGTAGCGTGTATGGGATTGTTTAAGGTACGTTGGCAAATCACCTTATTATTATCCTTATTCTAGGCAGCTAAAGTATTGAGCCAGTTATTATTATGGGGCTCGAATCCGAACTTTGCGCTGAACAGATTTGCTCCTCACAAGTTCGAACCTGAAGCAGATGTTAAAGGAAGGTGATTTTGACCTCCAGCACTCTTAATCTCTGGTAACCAATTGATGATATCAGCCAGAGATTACCTGCTGCGAAGAAGCGGCACAGAACCTGTGCCGCGATTTCTGATCACGCCGGCACGATGGCCGGCGATCAAGTAGCTCCTAATCTGCCTGTTGGCGCAGAAAGGTCGGTAGATCAAGGTATGTCATCTCACCGTCGTTATTGCCGGTGTTATAGCTCACCGTCTCACGCTGTCGACGCGAATTATCATAGCCCTGTTCACGGCTGGATTTTGACTCAGCAGTTTTTGCTGCTCGTCTGGCAGCGATACTTCGCGATGATGAAGCACGCTCAACTGCAGGCTTTTCATACTGAGCAAATCCGGACCGACCGGAACTCGCGGTTTTATCGGCAGCTGCAGTGGCTTCTGTAGCTTTACGGCTGTCGTTAGAGCGCACAACACGCATCGGCTTACGTACCCGCTCACCTTCAAGACCGGACGCAACCACAGTTACCCGTATCTCGCCTTCCATTTCACTATTAATGGAGGTGCCAATCACTACATTGGCATCTGTTGAAGCGATACCTTCCAATACATCACCCACCGTCTCGTACTCACGAATAGATAAGTCAGCGCCTGCAGTGATGTTACATATAATTCCACGCGCTCCTTTGAGGTTAATGTCGTCAAGCAACGGACTTTCAGTTGCCAACCGTGCTGCATCTGCCGCACGGTTCTCACCGTGAGCACTGCCGGTACCCATCATAGCCTGACCCATTTCAGACATCACCGTTTTTACATCTGCAAAGTCAACATTGATCAAACCCGGGCTGGTTATAATTTCAGCTATACCCTGTACCGCGTTTTTCAACACATCATTAGCTGCTTTAAACGCCTGTAACATAGTGACATTGGTTGGCAAATTGGTAAGCAGTTTCTCATTCGGCACAACGATCAATGAATCTACGTGCTGACGCAATTCAACCAGACCATCTTCCGCAACCTTCTTACGCCTACCACCTTCGAATGGAAACGGTTTTGTCACAACAGCCACCGTTAACACACCGAGCTCCTTCGCAATTGACGCAATCACCGGAATCGCACCGGTACCTGTGCCTCCGCCCATACCTGCAGTTAAGAACAACATGTCCGCACCTTGAATCACTTGCTGTATGTGATCTCTATCTTCCTGGGCTGCCTGTCGACCAATATCGGGGTTAGTTCCGGCACCCAGACCATTGGTTATTTCAGATCCAAGTTGGATCGCATTTTTGGCGCCCATCTTTGAAAGCACTTGTGCATCAGTATTCGCACAGATGTACTCAACACCCTGTATGTTGGCATTCATCATGTGATCAACAGCGTTACCACCACCACCGCCAACACCCATTACTTTAATGACTGCTTGATTATCATTTGTATCTACTAAATTAAACACCATTTGCTATCACCCTCGGTTATTTGTCTTAATAAAAAGTTGTCAGAAATTTCTTTTAAACCACGCCTTCATTCTGTCAAGCACACCATCCTCTGAGATCCCTCCACGCGTATTACCTTCGAGGTTGGAACCACCCGACTTCTGTCCATACATTAACAAGCCAACTCCCGTCGCATGTATGGGGTTACAGACCACATCCACTACACCAAATATGTTTTGTGGTTCTCCCAGCCTTACAGGCATATGAAACACCTCCTCGGCTAGTTCAACTACTCCCTGAATCTTGGAACTACCTCCGGTTAACACTATTCCGGAGGCACATAACTCGTCATAACCACTGCGCCGTAACTCTTCATGAACCAGTGATAAAAGTTCTTCGTAACGCGCCTCAACAACTTCAGCCAGAACCTGACTCTCGAGTTCCTTGGGATCTCGATCACCCACGCCGGGCACTTCAATGACATCCTGTGCCGCCGCAAGCTGTTGCAGCGCGCAGGCATAACGGACTTTTATATCTTCAGCATAGGGAGTCGGTGTTCGCACCGCGACCGCTATGTCATTTGTGACCTGATCACCGGCAATAGGAATGACAGCTGTGTGTCTTATCGCACCATCTGTGAAAACTGCGATATCAGTAGTACCTCCACCGATATCGACCAGACAAACACCGAGATCTTTTTCATCTTCAGTAAGTACAGAGTAAGAGGACGCCAGTTGCTCAAGAATTATGTCGTCTACTTCAAGGCCACAGCGCTGAATACACTTGGCAATATTCTGTGCAGCACTCACAGAGCCTGTCACCAGATGCACTTTGGCCTCAAGCCTTACCCCTGACATACCAATCGGTTCGCGTATGCCTTCCTGGTTATCAATGATGAATTCCTGAGGTAGTACATGAAGTATTTTTTGATCCGCCGGTATAGCAACCGCCTTGGCAGCATCAATAACACGCTCCACGTCACCGGCGGTGACCTCACCATCACGAATGGCAACGATGCCATGTGAATTCATACTCTTTATATGGCTACCGGCTATACCTGCATAGACCGAACGAATTTGCACACCAGCCATCAACTCGGCTTCGCTGATAGCTTCCTGTATTGCAGCGACAGTTGATTCAATGTTTATTACAACGCCTTTCTTTAAACCTTGCGAAGGACGATGACCCAAACCAATGACTTCAATCCGATCATCATCTATAACCTTTGCCACGATAGCAACTATCTTGGTGGTTCCTATATCCAGGCCAACAACAATTTTTTGATCCTGATTTCCCGCCATCTTACTGAACCCTCGAGTTATCTAAAACGAAACTTTTGCGCGCCATGGTAAAGCCGTTTGTATAACGCATATCCACTTTCGCTACATCGTCATACACGGGGGCAATGTATGGACGGAAAATCTCGGAAAATCTTTTTATTCTTTTATGAACATCTCTGTGGCCAATCACAACTTTCACATCATTTTTAAGGTACAGCGTTAACGAACGACGCTCATCTTCTACCATACCTTCAAGCGGCGCCTCGACAGTATCCAGCATTGATCTGGCCTGATTCAGTAATTTAATCAACGCAACATGTCGTCGTTCCGGCGAATAAAGCACAGGCAGATCGTCAACCAGCGCTTGTAACTCTGGCTCTGGAACGCTACTCAACTGAGGTGGCGAAAACAATCTGAACCCGTCTGTCACTAAAGATTTTTCACCCCATCGAGCAATGGGTTTATGCTCTTCCACATGCACTGTGATGCTCTCGGGCCAGACTCTTCTGACGTAAGCATTCCTGACCCACGGCAATTGCTCTACATCACGCTGTATGTTTTCTATATCGAGATTAAAAAATCCTTTCGCAGCCTGCGTCATCACCCGCTCACGCATTTCATCTTGATCAGCAAACTGATATACACCTTCAACCACAACACTGCGGATTGGAAAGCGCCCGGGGTTTCTAAAGTGCTCAATGGCCAGTTGAGCCAGAAAAACAGCAACCAGCACAAAAAGTCCAATAACCAACGCGCGTCCCAACGACGCCAGAATCCTCTCTGACGAAGTAGGCAGGACGGGCGCGAAGTCTCTGGTTTGATTTACCTGTACGTTGTTCAATGTTTATCAACTGTATTTTTAAGAATTTGGATAACAAGTTCGGAAAAGTCCAAACCCATTGCGGCAGCCGCCATTGGCACCAGGCTGTGATCAGTCATACCGGGTGCTGTATTTACTTCCAGCAAATAATGATTACCTGCTTCATCAAGTAAAAAATCCACTCTGCCCCAGGCCTCACAGCGAGTAGCTTTGAATACACCCAACGCGGTATCCTGAATAGCTTTCTCCATTGATACGGATAAACCACAAGGGCACTCATAAACGGTGGAATCCACCTGATACTTGGCCTGGTAGTCATAGAACTCCCGAGGCGTTGAAATTTTAATCAATGGCATTGCGACATCATTGAGAATTGCCGCAGTAATCTCGCTACCTGCAATAAACTGTTCAACAATTACATCACCGTACTGAGATGCATTTTCGAATGCTTTATCAAGCTCATTTTCACGGGCAATAGAAACACCCACACTTGAACCTTCACTGGCAGGCTTTACCACTATCGGGTATCCATACTCGTTACTAATCTCTGCACTTGCCGTTTTAAACTCAGCCGCATTTTTAACGATCCGCCAGGCAGGAGTCGCAATACCCTGTTGTTGACACACAGCCTTAGTGAGGTTTTTATCCATGGTCAGTGCACTTCCGGTAACACCAGTGCCTGTATAGGGAATATCCAACGCCTCCAATAGCCCCTGAATGCGACCGTCTTCTCCCCAGGTGCCGTGCAATATGTTAAATACTCGATCACACTTGCCGACCAGCATGTGGCTTAAATCACGACGCTCAACGTCAACCGCAAATGCATTAACTCCCAAACCTACAAGCGCATCCAGCACTTGACGGCCACTCGCCAGTGACACTTCACGCTCTGCAGACCAACCGCCCATCAATACAGCAACGCGGCCGAAATCAACTTCAGACATGCGCGCCCTCCGATTGATCTCCAGCCAAAATTTCAGATGTTGCAAAATGATCCGGCAAGCCGGCAGCAACAGCACCTATTGATCCGGCACCCAGAGTGAGTACCACATCATTAGGTATCAGAACGCCTTCCAGTGTCTTTGCTACCTGGTCGATCTCGGCAACAAAAATCGGATCGATAACACCACGCTGTCTTATAGCTCGCGCTAAGGCACGACCATCAGCACCGGCAATCGGTGCTTCACCTGCCGGATACACTTCACACAGCAGCAGCACGTCAGCATCACAAAGCACATCAATGAAGTCATCGAATAAATCACGGGTACGGGTGAAGCGATGCGGTTGGAAAACCACAACCAGCCGATTACTTGGCCGACCGGCTTTTATCGCCTCAAGTGTCGCTGCAACTTCTCGAGGGTGATGACCATAGTCATCAATTAACTCGGCGTATCCGTCTTCAAGCTGCAACACGCCAAGCGGCTGTGCACGACGCCCGATACCTTCGAAGTTTTGAAAAGCGCGACGTACGTTCTGCGCACGTAGTCCGAGTTCCCACCCAACTGCCACAGCCGCCAATGCATTCTGCGCATTGTGCTTGCCTGGCAGGTTAAGTGTGATCTGGCGTACTTCTGTGCCATCAGGTAACTTAACATCAAAACAGGATTTCATTTTATCCTGCCGAAAATTCATACCCCGAACATCTGCATCTTCACTAAAGCCGTAGGTCATTACCGGTCGAGAGATACGACTCACAAGTGCACGCACTTCTTCATCATCAACACACATCACGGCAAGACCATAGAAAGGCAAGTGTTGCAGAAACTCTACAAATGCATTTTTTAATCTGTCAAAATCATTCTCATAGGTCGACAGGTGATCTGCATCAATGTTGGTCACAATGGCAATGACCGGTTGCAGCGACAGAAATGACGCATCACTTTCGTCAGCTTCTGCAACCAACCACTCTGACTGCCCAAGATAGGCGTTAGTAGATGAGCTGTTTAACTTACCGCCAATGACGTAAGTAGGATCCAGCCCACCTTCAGTGAGCAAACTCGCCACCAGACTTGTGGTTGTGGTTTTGCCGTGAGTACCTGCAATCGCGATACCCTGCTTGAATCGCATCAGTTCGCCGAGCATTTCGGCACGTCTTATAACTGGTATTCGAAGCTGCCTGGCCGCATCTACCTCGGGATTTTCCTCTGAAATTGCCGACGAGACTACGACCACATCGACGCCGTCTATATTTGCAGCATCGTGGCCCTGAAATACCCGCACGCCAAGCGATTCGAGCCTTTCCACCAAGGCATTACGCGCCATATCGGAACCACTGACGCTGTAACCGAGATTCACCATGACCTCGGCTATGCCACCCATTCCCACGCCACCAATGCCGACAAAGTGCACATGATCAATGCGGCGCATCCAACTTTGCGAGCTACTGGCGACATTGCTCACGCAGCCACCCCAACAAGTTCTGCCACAACACGTTCTGTTGCATCGCGCTTTGATACTTGTCTTGCATTAACTGCCATGGATTTGAGTTTTTCCCGACTAAAATTCTGAAATTGATCAGCCAGACCGATTGATGTGATGTCTTGCTCTTGAATCATTACTGCAGCTTTTGCCTTAACAAGAAAATTTCCATTGGCAGTTTGGTGATCATCCACTGCAGCAGGATAAGGGATCAGGATTGAAGCAACGCCGACTGCCGCAATTTCCGCTACTGTCATCGCACCCGATCGACAAATTATAACATCCGCCCAACGATAAACTTCTGCCATATCGTCAATGAATTCTCTCACATCACAACTATGTTCAACATCACTATAGTTAGCCACAGTTTCTTTATACCATGTTGGACCACATTGATGAATTACATCCAACGATTCTTTAACCAAAGAAAGTGCTTCAGGTACTTTTTGATTCAATGCACGTGCACCTTGACTACCACCTATAACCAAAACTCTGAGCGCACCATCCCGATCGCTATAACGAACATCCGGAGCTGCAACGTTTAAAAGATCTTGTCGTACAGGATTACCTGTACACACCACCTTTTTTTGAGCAACGAAAGTATCCGGCAATGCTTCAAGGACTCGATTTGCCAAATGCCTGAGAATTCGATTCGTAAAACCCGGTACCGCATTCTGCTCGTGCACCACTAATCGACATCCAGTCACCTTTGCCGCAAGACAGACCGGTCCTGATACATACCCACCCATACCGAGTACTGTGGCAGCCTTTTCCTGACGAACAATTTTTACAGAGGTGCATGTCGCCTTAAACAGATTTAGTAATCCAAGCGGTTTTCGCAACAAACCACCACCGCGAAGCGGCGAAACCGCTATTTTTCGCAGCGGAAATCTATTTTCCGGTATCACACGGCTTTCAAGACCCGCCGCACTACCAACCCAAACCACTGGTATGTTGCGCTCACGTAAAGCTGTCGCCACCGCCAGCGCGGGAAATACATGTCCACCGGTTCCGCCGGCCGCAATGACAACAGTTGCTTCAGACATTTTGCAGTGCCACCCTTCCAGCCAACGCATCTTCACGTTCAGTGACTGCGCGGGTGAGTTCATTCTCGGTTTGTATCGCAACTTCCTTTGCAACACACATCACCAAGCCACATGCAATCCCGACAGCAAGCACACTACTGCCACCATAACTAAACAGTGGCAGGGTAATTCCCTTAGTTGGTAACACACCCATGTTGGCGCCGATATTAATAAATGCCTGAATACCGAACCAGAAACCAACACCCGTGGCGATATGAGATCCAAAAACAAGATTGGCTCTATCAGCATCACGTGCAATTTTGAAACACCGAGCAACAATAAACGAGAACAGTAACAGCAGCAATGTCACGCCGATGAAGCCGAATTCCTCTGCATAAACGGCAAAGACAAAATCGGTATGCGCCTCGGGCAGGTAGGCCATTTTCTGAACACTATTACCTAACCCGACACCATCCCAGGAGCCTCTGCCTACGGCAATCAATGATTGTGTTAACTGAAAATCGGTCGCAAACGGATCATCCCACGGATTAACAAAGCTGAACAAACGAGTCGTTCTATAGGGCGAAACAAGAATTGCTAATAATCCAAGTGGCACAACCACTACCATCGTCAGTAAAAAGTGCCACCAACGACAACCGGCAACAAACATCATGACAACTACTGTCGCCCCCACAACAACAGTGGCGCCGAAATCCGGTTCCAGAAGCAGAAGTACTGCCGCCAGTGCGGCCACACCAAGTGGAATAAGAAATACCGATACCTCGGTTTTTATCTGACCACCCTTGCGTACAAAGTAGCCCGCGAGATAAACAATAATTGCTATCTTGAAAAACTCCGACGGCTGAAACGACACGCCAAACTGTATCCAGCGACGACTACCATTGACGTTTTTACCGATAAAAGGCAGCAACACCAGAAACAGCAACAGAAAACCCAGGCACAAAAGAGCCGGTCCATACTCTTCAAAGAAATCCAGAGGAATACGCCACGCTACAAAAGCTGCAACAAAAGCTATCGACAAATAAATTGCCTGCAGTCTGCCAAAGTACATTGCATCATTCAGCACCCGCTCAGCCTGCGGGATAGAAGCTGAAAAAACCATCACCAAACCCAGTGCTGCCAGAATACTCAGCGAACCAAGCAGTACCCAGTCAACACGTTGCCGCTCTGGCAGCACTGAAACGCCGGCACTATTTTGCACAGACCCTACGCGCATTGTTTTCTCACCTCTGTCTCGAACACATCACCACGCTCTTCGAAATTATTAAACATGTCAAAACTGGCACACGCCGGAGACAACAACACACAGTCCCCGGGCCTGGATATGCCGGCTGCGCGTCCCACCGCATCACGCATAGACTTTTCTATATAAACCGGAACGATTCCGTCGAGCGCTCTGCTAATTACTTTCGCGTCTTCACCAATCAATATAACCGCGGTACAGAACTCAGCCACCACTTCGCGTAACGGTGCATAGTCAGCATTCTTACCTCGGCCACCGGCTATCAGTACGACCGGGGCAGACATACCTTTTATTGCGCTGACCGCAGCACCAACATTGGTGCCTTTGGAATCATTTACCCAGCACACATTACCTGACTCACAAACCAGTCTTGTGCGATGCGGTAAACCGGTAAAACCAACAAAGCCGTTAGTAAAGAATGTGCTCATTTGCTGTTTGTCAGCCTTAATCAGCAATGAAGCCATCGCCATAGCAGCCAGAGCATTTATACGGTTATGGACTCCGGCAACTTTGACATCCGATGCGGCAATTTCAGCTATCGACCCACCGCTTAACCTACATCCATCATCATTTGAGCTGCCCGCTATGTACCAGTCTGCCTGCTGATCAGATGCACTAAAAGTAACAGCGCTGGCAAAAGACGTCAGATCAGCAGGCTGCGTCATTGGATCATCCAGATTAAACACAGCATGCTGTGCATTATGGTAAATGCTTCTTTTGACGTCAGCGTAATCTTCGAGTCCGTCATAGCGATCAAGATGATCTGCACTGACATTCAAAACACTGGCTGCTACAGGTTTCAATGATGAAGTGGTTTCCAACTGAAAACTGGATAACTCGAGCACATACGCCTCAATAGATTGATCATGCAAGCTGTCAAGACACGCAAAGCCTACATTTCCAACTACTGCCGTATTGATATTTGCAGCATTAAGTAACTCACCCGCCATACTCACAACCGTACTTTTTCCATTCGAACCGGTTACTGCTATCACAGGCTTGCTCACCTCCCGCGCAAATAACTCTATATCACCGACAACCTCTGTTCCGGATGCAAGCGCCTGCCTGAAAACCTCAGATCTGACAGATACACCGGGACTTACAACAACACAGTCATAGCCGGACAAAAGCTCCGCACTTAAGTCACCCGTGTAATGGTGAACATCCTGCAAAACCGGCTCTCTTTGCAACTGATCGTTAAAGCGATCAACGTTGTTTTCAACTACATCGAACGATGCACCAATTCGAGCGAGATAACGGACAACAGACATTCCGCTAACGCCCAGACCCACCAACAGGTATTGTTTATTCGAGTCAGTCATAGATCAACGAATCTTCAAACTGGCGAGACCGACCAGTACCAATATAAAGGTTATAATCCAGAATCGCACAATGACGCGCGGCTCCGGCCAGCCTTTTAACTCAAAATGATGATGAATAGGTGCCATGCGAAAAATTCGTTTGCCGGTAAGCTTATACGAGGTCACTTGCATAAAAACACTGACAGTCTCCATCACAAACACACCACCCATGATGAATAAAACCAGTTCCTGTCTGACCAGTACCGCTACAACACCGAGCGCTGCTCCAATAGCAAGTGCACCAACATCACCCATAAAAACCTGCGCAGGATAAGTATTGAACCAAAGAAAACCAAGACCCGCCCCAACCAGACTTGAGCAAAAGACAGTCAGCTCACCGACCCCTGTAATGCCAGGTATACCTAAATAATTTGAAAACACCGCATGCCCGGTTACATAAGCAAATAGTCCCAGCGCTGCCGCAACCATTACGGTTGGCATAATCGCAAGCCCATCGAGACCATCAGTCAAATTTACTGCGTTGCTGGTGCCGACGATGACAAAATAGGTAAAAGGCACGAAAAAAAGACCAAGATAGATTGATACATCTTTCACGTACGGTATGAGCAGGCTGACTTCCGCTGTACTGCGAGCAGTCATGTATATAAATATTGCCGCAGAGAAGGCAGCAACAGACTGCCAGAAAAACTTGGAAGAAGCGGACAGCCCATCGGAGTTTTTGAGCAATACCTTACGATAGTCATCCACCCAGCCTATTGCACCAAATGCAGTGGTTACAAACAGAACCACCCAAACATATTTCACTGACAAATCAGACCAAAGCAATACACTTATGCCGACAGCCACAAGTATCATCGCACCCCCCATGGTCGGAGTGCCTGCTTTAGACAAATGAGAACTTGGACCGTCGTCACGGACACTCTGTCCGATGCTTGCAGTTTGTAACCAGCGAATCATAGCTGGACCAAAGACCAGGCAGGCAACCAACGATGTCAAAGCAGCAAAGATCGCGCGCAGTGTTATGTACTGAATAACATTAAAACCGTCATTAAACTGCACCAGCCATTCCGAGAGTAGTAGCATCACTGGCAACACGCTCCGATCTGTGGCTTGGCAAAACGCTCACTAATAGCTGCGGTGACACGCTCCATTTTCATCGAACGAGAACCTTTGACCAACACCGTGCAGCCATCGCAAACCTCTTTTACAACAGCATTGATTAATTCCTGCTGAGTCGGGTACCAGTTACCACTGTCGCCAAATTCAGCTACTGTATGTTTGGTCAGGTTACCGCAGGCGAACAAGCGATCCACACTATGTGTAAGGGCATATTCACCAATTGAGCGATGCTCTGATATTTCATCAGCACCTAACTCTAAAAGATCGCCAAGCACCAAAATACGGCTGCCGTTGCATTCGACAAGCACATTTATCGCCGCACGTGTAGAGGCAGGATTAGCATTGTAGGTATCATCAATGACAGTGATCTCATTCGCGAGATCAAGAAAATTTAATCGACCGGCTACCGGCTCTGCCGCTTCCAGTCCATCAGCAATAATCCCGAGTGAAACACCCGACACAATGGCACACGCCGCAGCGGCCATTGCATTGATTATATTATGTTGTCCTGCAAACTGATAACCACAACGTACTGATTCGCCATCGTAATTTATAGAGATTGAACCGTCATGTTCACGTCTGGCAGTGACTTCACCTGAATTACCAAAAGTAATTATTTTTTTATCACCACAGATGCTTTTCCAATACTCGGCAAACTGATCATCCACATTGATGACTGACGTTCCATTTTCACCAAGGCTTTTGTATATCCATGCTTTTTCTTCAGCAACAGACTTTGCGTCACCAAAACCTTCAAGGTGCGCTGCACTTGCATTGGTAATCACGGACACTGTCGGCTGTACCAGTTCACCCAGCCACTTGATTTCTCCCTTATCACTGGCCCCCATTTCGACCACAGCAAAATCGTGAGTAGCGCGAAGGCCAAGCAAAGTCTGTGGCACACCGATTTCGTTATTATCGTTGGCTCGTGTGGCGTGAACTTCACCCGCCTGACTAAGGATACTTGCAAGCAGTTGTTTCACAGTGGTTTTACCATTGCTGCCGGTCACACCGATAACAGGACCAGTAAACTGCTGACGCCATAGCAAAGCGAAGTAGCCAAATGCACGGCGAGTATCGCTAACCACAAGCTGTGACACATCGATCAATTGCTTTTTGTCACAAATTATCGCTTGTGCGCCGCTATCTATAGCCTGCTGCACGAAATCGTGACCGTCGAAATTATCGCCACGAAGACAAAAGAAAACATCACCCTCAGCAACAGTTCTGGTATCGGTACTAAAACCTGATATCAGATGATCGGCTCCAATCAGCTGGCCATCGACTGACCCGGCAAGCTGCGACAAAGACACAGGTGTCATGCCAGTGCTCCCGCAAATTCACTCACCACCGCACTATCACTGAATGGTAAACGTTGATTGCCAATCAGCTGATAGTCTTCATGCCCCTTACCTGCCACAACAATAAAATCACCAGCGCCAGACTGACTGATCGCCATTTTGATTGCAGACTTTCTATCCCGTTCCACTGTGACGTTGTGCTGCGATTCAAAACCCTGCAGAATTTGCTCAACAATCGCATCACCTGACTCGCTGCGAGGATTGTCGTCAGTGACGATACAAATGTCAGAAAATTTCTCGGCAATGGCAGCCATCATAGGCCGCTTACCCTGATCACGATCACCACCACAGCCGAATACAACAATCACTTTGCCCTCACAATGCCCTGTAACTGATTCGAGCACTGACTCAAGCGCATGCGGATTGTGTGCATAATCAACAATAGCAACAGCACCATTGGCAAGCCAGGTGGCTTCCATACGCCCGGGCACCGGCTTCAGATCTGCCAGCGAATTCACCGCTAGTTCCGGTGACACACCCAACGCCACTAATACTGCAAAAGTAGCAGCGATGTTTTGCACATTAAAGTCACCGATTAATCTACTTTTAACCGAATACGAATCACCGTCATAGGCAAGATCAAAACTCAGGCCGTCCGCTCTGTGCTCGACATTGTTAAAACATATATGACAACCACCACCCTGACTCGCACCATAACTAAAAATATCAATACCCGGTAACTGTTCGACCAGTTGCGCCCCAAATTCGTCATCAGCATTAATAACTGCGGCGCGCAGTTGTGGTTTGTGAAAAAGCGCTTTTTTTGCTTCGCGATAGCTTTGCATATCACCGTGATAGTCCAGGTGATCTCGTCCAAGATTGGTTAATACAGCAACATCGAACACAATTCCGTTGACACGCTGCTGTGCCAGCGAGTGTGATGAGACTTCCATAGCAACGGTATTGGCACCGTCATTGAGCATCTGTGAAAGCGCCGATTGCAATACCACAGCGTCTGGAGTTGTGAGGCCGGTCGAGTGCAGTTGATCTCCGAGCCCCCAACCTAATGTACCGAGCACACCACAGTTATTCCTATTAACGTTAAGTGCCTGCCCCAACAAGTGACAGACAGATGTTTTCCCGTCGGTACCAGTGACACCAACAACTCTTAGAGACGAAGAGGGATTGCCAAATAATCTGCTGGCTACTACACCTGCCTGAGAGACAAGATTTTCCACTTCAATCAATGCGGCAGACGAATCACTTATTAAGTTACGCTCATGATCACCACAGCGCTGGTCCCGTTTATCAACCAGCACAGATACCGCCCCGGCTTCAATCACAGATTGTAGATAGTCCAGGCCATGTACAGTGTCACCTTGCAATGCAATAAAGACATCGCCACTGGAAACACGGCGGCTATCTAAATGTACACCGACAATTTCACGGTCATCATCCGGCAACACAACAGCAATACCGTCGAGCAATACAGATAGTCTCGACTTCACCGCTTTTGTGCCACCGTTAAATGATGCGCTGCTTGTCATCTTGCGCTGTGCTCCGGGTTACCGAAATCGAACTCTGCAATCGAGGCTTGCTTGCCATAGACCTGCCTGCCATCCGGGTTTACATTTCGCATGCGCAGAGCACCGGCCATGATGTTGGAGAACACCGGTGCTGCAACCTCACCACCAAAGTAGCGCCCTTTCGGTTCAATGATCGATATCACCGCAACCATTGCAGGATTGCCAGCCGGCACCATACCCGCAAATTGCGAAATGTATCGATCGTCCGCGTAGCTACCGTTTTCAGAGATGTGGGTTGTTCCGGTCTTACCTGCAACGGTATACCCTGGAATTCCAGCCGCCTTACCCGTACCTGATTCAACCACCGCATGTAACATAGATCGAACTTCACGAGCCACGTCTTCACTAAAGACCCGTTCCACACGAGGTTTGCCAGTGAGTTTTTGAAAAGTCACCTCCGGCATAAGTCCGTCGTTTGCCAGTGCAGCGTAGGCTCTGGCCAGCTGCAACACGGTTGTGCTAACACCATAACCATAAGCCACTGTTGCCTGACGAACTACCGACCATCTGGAGTGGTGAGGCAACTTGCCGGATACCGCTCCCGGAAATTCTATCAGCGGGGGTCTGCCAAAGCCCAGCCGATCAAAAGCGTTCCACAGCGTAGACTTATCGAGCTGCAGAGAAATTTTACTGGCACCGATGTTACTGGAATTCTTCAAAATGCCTGTCAGTGACAACTCGCCATAGTTCTTGAAGTCACGTACAACATACTTACCTACGTTGAACCGTCCCGGCGCAGTATCAATCACATCGTATAAACCAAAATCACCAGTCTCCAGTGCGGCGGCAATTGTGAATGGCTTGATTGTCGAACCCGGCTCAAGTACGTCAGTCACCGCACGATTGCGTTTTGTGCCACCGGCGCGCTCGGAAAATCGATTCGGGTTGTAGGACGGCTGATTAACCATAGCCAGCACCTCGCCGGTACGGGTATCAAGCACAACAGCGGAGCCGGACTTCGCACCGTTTCTCTGTACTGCCTGCTTTAGCTCACGGTAGGCCAGGTACTGAATTCTCTTATCTATACTCAGCACCAGATCGCGACCCGGCTGCGCTTCTGCAACAAGCTCAATGTCTTCTATTGCATCACCGAGCACATCTGCCACCACACGTCGTTTGCCTGACTCACCCTTCAGCCAGTCATCAAACGCCATCTCCAGTCCTTCCTGGCCCTGATCATCAATATTATTAAAGCCGAGTACATGAGCTGTAATTTCTCCACTCGGATAGTAACGACCGTACTCACGCTGAATGTTAACGCCTTTGATCTGGCCACGGTCTCTTAGTGCCTGAAGCGCTTTTGCAGTGCGTGGATGAACATGGCGACGCAGGTAGATAAACTCGCGATTATTTTCAAGCCCTTTGGCAAGTATCTCGCGCAGCCGTGCCGGGTCCATCTCGATGGCGTAACCTAGAAGATCAATTTTATCTTCGTACTTTGAAAGCTCACGCGGATCTGCCCAAATTGAATCAATAGGCGAACTTACCGCCAGAGGCTCACCGTTACGATCCAGCAGCATGCCGCGATGCGCTGCAAGCGGCAAGGTTCTAATCTGACGAACATCACCCTGCTTCTGATAAAAACTTCGATCAAGCACCTGCAGTTGAAACGCACGGGCAACCAGAGTCAGTACAAGCAACAGAAAGATACCGAGCACAAAGGCACGCCTTCCACCCAGCTCACTGCCGCCTGCATCATTTTCAGCTGATAATGTCTGATTTGTTTTCATTTAATAACTGTCTTTATTTCGCCATGTTCAGGTAAGCGCATGTTCAATTTCTGGGTGGCGAGCTCTTCAATTCGACCAAAACGGGCCAGTGTACTTTCTTCAATCTGCAATCGACCCCAATCGACATTGGCGCGATCAATCGCACTACTTAGTACGCGAGTTTGCTTGAAAAGCATCCGGCTATTGTGCTTGCTGTAAACCACACCAAATGCAGTAACGATGTTGATCGCCAACAGACAAACAACGACTGTGCGCAGATTATTCATGTGATTCTCTCTGCAACACGCATGATCGATGAACGCGAACGCGGGTTACCAGTGACTTCTGCTGCAGATGGTCGCACAGCACCACCGATTTTTTTCAAAACCCACGGCGTATCACTATCAACAACCGGCAAGCCACGCGGGATTCCTGCATTTTTATCCGGGCCACGAAAAAAACGCTTTACGATTCGATCTTCCAGTGAGTGAAAACTGATCACCACGATGCGACCACCAGGGCGCAGTAAATTGACACAACCCTCCAGCGCTATCTTCAAGTGATCGAGCTCACGATTGATAAAAATTCGCAACGCCTGAAAACAACGAGTTGCCGGATGTTTGTGCTTTTCCCAACGCGGATGAGCGGCTTTGATAAGCTCTGCAAGCTCAACCGTATCGGTAATGGGATTTTCCTGTACCGCCTCAATCACACGCTTTGCTATTCGTCTGGCATAGCGTTCGTCACCGTAGTCGCGAAACACTTCAGCAAGTTCATCTGCACTTGCTGCCGATAACCACTCCGAAACAGGCTGACCCGAACTTTGATCCATACGCATATCAAGCGGACCGGATTTATCAAAACTAAAACCACGCGCAGATTGATCTAGCTGCGGTGATGAAACACCAAGATCAAACAGCACACCGTCTACGCCATGGTTTCCGCCATGTTCTTCAGCCACCGCTACCATCTCGCTGTAGTTACTCTTCACTATGGAAAATCGCGGGTCATCACCATAGACCTGCTGTGCATGTAAAACGGCCTGATCATCACAATCAAGCGCCAATAAACGACCTTCTGCACCGAGGCGATCAAGTATATGCCCTGAATGACCGCCCCTGCCGAATGTTGCGTCAATATAAAAACCGTTGTGCATTATGTTAAGTGCTTCGACAGCTTCCAGTGGCAACACAGAGATATGTTGGTCGGCTACTGACATCAGAGACGAAAACCTATATCCATACGTTCAGAACTTGAGCCAAGACTTTCGATAAATGCCTGATCATCTTTCTCACGAGTTTGTAACCACCCTTGTTCGCTCCAGAGTTCAAACTTTTCGCCATGTCCTATTAAGAAGGAGTTTTTTTCCAAACCAATTACTTCTCTTAAATACTGCGGAACAAGTACTCGGCCATTACTATCCATATCCACTTCATTGGCATGCGAATAAAGCAAACGCTGAAACGCTCTGAAATAGTTTGACTGATCCTGCACGGCGTCCATTTGCTGCAGACAAGACAACCATTCTTCGTACGGGTATATGGGCAAGCACTTATCCTGAGGATTGTAAGTAATCACCATCTTGCCGCCGCACAACTCTTTCAACCGTGCGCGATAGCGTGCAGGGATCGCAATGCGGCCCTTCGCATCCAGCGTCAATGAGGTTGTGCCTAGGAACATTCAGTTGGTTTGAAAGTATGCTTGAGTTAGTTAACTACCACTACGACCCACCACAACCCACATGTCTGTATCGCAACCCCACTTTAGCTCTACATCGTTCAGTTTTCAAGTTACCAACGACTTTTTTTAAGCAAAATCTCTTGTAAGGACAATAAGTTAGCTTTGTTTTAAAGAAATTAACGAGTGACCCAGCGAACTTCATTTAAATCAGAAGCTTACTGTCTAATAATAGAATTCACTTGAATAATTTAGAAATCTGATCTGATTTCTGGCTGTCTGAGACAGCCATAAAGCGGGAGGGAATAGCCGATAGCGGGCAGATGATCGGCCCGGCCATCACAAGATGCAGAGGGCTCGGCCGGCCCGCGCTATAAAGGGTTTGGTTGCCAGCTCAGAACAGCAGAAACGCCGCCTGTTTGCCGGCGCAATCTGCGAGTGGTAGAAAAGTGGGGAGCCAGCCGTAAGCCGGGTTCTGTCTTGGACAGCCATTCATCTCGAATACACGTCACCGCGTACCTCTAGCGATCTACCCGGAAGCATCGCGGGCCACGACACTGCTTCCCTATTTGATCTTGCTCCGAGTGGGGTTTACCTTGCCACTGAATGTTGCCACCAGTGCGGTGCGCTCTTACCGCACCCTTTCACCCTTACCGGTTATCCTGAGGATAACTTAGGCGGTCTGCTTTCTGCTGCACTTTCCGTGGGTTCACACCCCCCAGGCGTTACCTGGCACTCTGCCCTGTGGAGCCCGGACTTTCCTCTATCGAAACAAGTCGACAGCGGCTGCCTGGCCAACTCCCCGCAACATCGTAACGCGTTTACAGATGACACACTACAATAATCGGAGCTTGCTCTACTTCTGCTGCAACAACCATTCATATAAATCTCTGGCAGCCAGTCCGGTATATCGCGCCACAATCTTTGCAGCTCGCTTCGGTGGTATCTCAGCTGCTACATCAGTTAGTAAAACTTGTGTTGCACTGTCTAGCGTCATGGTCCCTGCTGCTGCACCGGACACAATCACGACGAACTCACCTTTTTGCGAGTCCGGGTCAGACTCAATGTTGAGTAAAACATCAGCGAGCCTGCCATGGGAAATTGTTTCAAAAGCTTTCGTTACTTCTCTCGCCACACACACTGTTCTATCGCCCAACACATCCCGCATGTCGGTCAGCGCGGCAACGATGCGGTGTTTGGACTCAAAAAACACCTGCGTTGCAGATTCTGCCTTTAAAGATTCGAGTGAACCCCTGCGAGCTGAAGACTTCGCAGGCAGGAACCCGATGAATACAAACCGATCAGTGGGCAAGCCACACACTGACAAAGCAGACGTAACGGCTGATACACCGGGCACCGGACTAACCGTTATTCCAGCCGCATGACAAGCACTGACAATCCGATAGCCCGGATCACTGATTAACGGCGTACCGGCATCAGATACCAGACCGACAGCCAGACCGGATTGTAAAGAGTCTATAATCTCTGCTATCCGATCCTGCTCATTGTGATCGTGCAGTGAGCGCAATTTTGGACTAATACCTAAATGTGTACACAATCTGGCGGTATGACGCGTATCCTCAGCATAGAGAATGTCAACGCCCGCCATGGTATCGCGGGCACGTTGTGTCATGTCTGACAGATTACCAATTGGCGTTGCAATGACGTGAAAAACGCCTTTTCTGACAGACATAGTACAATGCTCCCGACTCAGCCTGGTATTGCGGCCCGGCGATATAGTGCCGCCAGAATCCTTGACGAGCAAATGAAAAATCCCGGCCTGAATAACGGCCCGAACATACAGGAGTGCTGCAGGTGCCACTCATTGCCCGAGCTACAGCCATGACAACGGTTCTGAACAACAGACAACACCCGAAGAAGACAGTAATCCTGAGCAGACTGTTACTGCTTGCCAGTCTGAGCCTCTCTGCATTCGCCTGTGGTGTCAATGTCATTCCTGAAAGCAGCAACCCCTCTGCACCGGTTGTAGTGCCAACGCCTCAGCTCGCCAACCAACTTATCGCAAATGGTGAAACAGCAGAGGCTGCAAAAATTTACGAGCAACTGGCCGGCACCGAAACAGATCCGGCACTTCGGTACGATTATCTGCTCAATGCAACCGAACTCAACTTCGACAGTGAATTGTACAATGAAGGCAGGCGCTTGTTTGCCACACTACCCGCTTCTCCCGAAGCGACGCAGTCACAAGCACGTCTGCAGGTATTGACTGCCTACAACACACTCGCACAGGGTGATCATCAACAGGCACTTGCCACGCTACCACCAATACGTTCTATCACAGACCGTTTTGTACGCATCAGATCACTTGAGTTGCAGTCACGTGCCCACCAACTGCTCAGCCAACCGGAAAGCGCACTGAAAGCTCGTATACTGTTAGAAAGCAATCTGGAAGCAGCATCGTCAATTGCCGTCAACAGATCAAAGATTGCAACCATGCTCAGCAACATTGATACAGATGGCTTGCGACAAATGGCTCGCACGCCGGGGGGCACAATTTACCGCGGCTGGCTTGAATACTCCGCACTGGCGAGACAACAAGACACCATCGCGCCGGAACTCTTCGCAAGACGCTCACAAGCGTGGAACGCAAACTACCCGAATCATCCGGCAGCAGTATTGAATGTAGCCGGTACGCAGGTAGCTGGCAGCGACTTACAAGCGCTTGGTACAGAACAAGTTGCCTTATTGCTACCGCTTACCGGTCGCTTCAGCGCAATTGGTCAGGCAATCAAGACAGGCTTTATTGCCGCAAGGTTCGAAGATGGTGGCACAGGTAACATCAAATTGTACGATACCGCCAGTGATTCCGGCACGGCAATGAACCAGTACAGCCTCGCCACGTCAGAAGGGGCATCTATGATCATTGGCCCGCTGGACAAATCAGCGGTGATAAACCTCACAGCCAACAACAGAATTTCCGTGCCTACGCTTTCATTAAATTATATTGGTGAAGAAATGACCGGCAATGCCAACCTTTTTCAGTTCGGACTACTGCCTGAAGATGAAGCACGCGATGCGGCACGGTACGGAATAGCAGAAAACTATCGCAAAGCCATTATCATTGCCTCCGACAGCCCGATAAGCCAACGACTGGCCAGCGCATTTGAAGTTGCCTTTACTGACGCAGGAGGCTCTGTTCTTGCGACAGAAACTATTGCCGTGGATTCTTATGATTTTTCACAGCAACTCACGAAAATGCTCGACATCAATTCCAGTAACGCACGCAAGCGCCGGCTTGAGAAATTACTCGAAGCCGAGATTAATTTCGAACCGGCTATCCGCAGCGATATAGATGTAGTTTTTATAGCAGTTGACTCTGAACAGGCGATACTACTCAGACCACAGCTACAATTCCATCGCGCCGGCAAACTGCCGTTGCTCAGCACCTCACAAATATTCAGCGGCGACATCGATGCAAATCGCGATGGAGATCTCACCGGTATAAAGTACAACGATATTCCGTGGAATCTGACAGATGCCACCAATAAGACTGCTTTGTACACCAGCATTAATGTGAATCATCAGGACAGCATTCAAAAACTGGTAGCCCTGGGCATAGACGCCTATCAATTACACCGGCAACTCGACAACATGCGACTCGACCCGACGCACTCCATCAATGGCAAGACAGGTGCTCTGACACTCGCTGACGGCAACCGCATCCGACGACGCCTTGAGTGGGCTGAATATCAGGAAGGTATACCGGTAAAAATTTTAGACGCACTACCAATTGAAACCGCACTGCCGCCTTTAGAAAGCGAGCTGTAAATACAAATTGATACACCTGGTGCTTGTTGTCACAAGGCCGGCTCGCAGCGCTATCAGTTGCAACAAATAGATCCCTGGTGGTTCACTTAAGTCTTTTATAAAGTGGCAGGTAAAAATGAAAACAATCGAACGAGGCAGCCTGAACGAACAGGTCGCGATGGACTATCTTATCTCGAAAGGCCTCGCACTGATCACCTCAAACTACCGCTCGCGCTTTGGTGAAATCGATCTCATCATGAGCGATCAAAATACATTGGTATTTGTTGAAGTGCGCTACCGCAGAAGTAATACCTTCGGTGGAGCGGCAATGAGTGTTACACCGGCAAAACAGCGAAAAATTGCCCTTACCGCATTGCAGTTTTTACAGAGGAACAAAAAAACCGCGCAGCAGTGCAGGTTTGATGTCATCGCGATTAGTAAAAAAGAAACACTATGGATTAAAAGTGCTTTTGACGACCCGACAGTCTGAAGCTGCGCAGACTATTTAACGACCTTTAGATGACCGCCTTTCTTGCCGTTGCCTTTCTTACCGTTGCTCTTGCTGTTGCCCTTACTATTATTCTTACTGTTATTTTGGGCTTCACTGTCCGGCTTTTCGTCATCGGATGCTGTCTGTTGAGAACTTGCCAGACTCGGCTTTTGAGAGGGTTCTTCAGATTTTGCAGAGCTACTTTCCTGCTGACTCACCTCTTCAAGCGAGACAGGTTTTTTAGCAGCGTCCTGTCCAGGGTCGCTGCTTTCATCAAACATCATACCCTGACCATTTTCACGAGCATATATGGCGCGAACGCTGTAGGTAGGCACCACAATAGACATTGACTGGCCACTGAAACGAGCGCTGAAGGTAACTTCTTCATTGGTCATTAACAAACCACTGGTGGCACTAGGGCTGATATTCAGGATGATTCGACCGAGCTCATCAAGATAGTCCATCGGCACCACAGTACCGCGCTTATTAGCATCTACCATTAAATAAGGCGTCAGATTATTATCTACGATCCACTCGTAAATCGCGCGGATCAGATAAGGCTGACTCGTAGTCATACCGGACGTGTTGTCGTTGTCGTCAGTACTCACGGCTAAGAATTGCGCTCAGTTAGGCTTACAACAAACTAGCGCATTTCGCGCTCGCTTTCCGTGAGGCTTAGCTGAAAACCCTCACGGTCAAACAAACGCTTTGCATATTTCGTGACAGCTGCCGCTTTTGGCGGCAATTCTATTCCATAGTGATTAAGCCGCCACAACATCGGCGCGACCGTGGCGTCTACCAGGGAGTATTCCTCACTGAGAAAAAACGGCTTTAACTCGAAAACACTGGCTGAGTCGATCAATGAATCTCGCAATTTATTGCGCGCCTCATCTGCCTTTTTTTCATCATCACCGGTGATTATCGGCAACAGGTCATACCAGTCACGCTCTATCCGAAAAAGCGCCAGACGGGATCGCGCCCGCGAGACCGGGTCAACCGGCATCAGAGGCGGATGTGGAAAACGTTCATCCAGATATTCTGAAACCACCCTGGAATCGTAGAGCACCAGATCACGATCAACGAGGGTCGGGACTGTGTTGTACGGATTCAGATGAAGTAAGTCATCGGGTTTGTTGTCGGGGTCGACATCTTCAATTTCGACGGTGATGTCTTTTTCAAACAACACAATACGAACCCTGTGACTGTGTATCGAAGCTGGATCCGAATACAAAGTCATTACAGACCTGCGTGTCACTGGCGCTGTCACATTATCTCCACTCATTTTATTACAGGTATCCGATGTATGTTTGGAATATGATTTGGAGCAATGCTAGTTGTTGTGAGGAATATCTTTCCAATATTCTTTCTTCAACAACACTGCCAGCAACAAAAACAATAACAGGAACAGCATGACCTTAATTCCGAGAGAATGTCGAGCTTCCCGGTTTGGATCACCCAGATAATCGAGAAAGCTCACCAGATCACTGACAGTAGCTTCGTAATCCTCTTTTGAGAGCTTGCCGGCGGTCACCTTCTCGAAGTGATGAAATTCCTCATGGCCTTCACCATCGTCCTTGTAAATCGGCGTCTGCCAACCCTGTAAATCAGCAAGCACATGCGGCATACCGACATTCGGATACACGGTGTTATTGGCACCGAGTGGTCTGGACTCATCAAGATAAAATGACTTCATATATGTATAGAGCCAATCGACTCCACGGGAGCGCGAGACCAAAGCAAGGTTTGGCGGCACCACACCAAAAGCAGTTTTCGCATACTCTTTTGACATATTGCTGCCGATCAGGGAACCCACTTTGGATTTCTCACCATTCGCGTCAGTTGTGAAGACCATATTTTCAAGCATTTGTGCTTCAGACAATCCAATATCTTCTGCCAGACGTGAATAACGGTGATAGTCAGCCGTATGACATCCCTGGCAGTAGTTCATGTAAGTCCGCGCACCGCGTTGCAATGCACGCTCAGTACGAACAGGAGTGAAATGCTCAAGCTCAGCGCCACCACCGGCTGAATAACCGGCTTGTGAGGTAACTGCAATCAAACTGACGGCAGTAACTACTTTAAGAGAAACGCTGAACAGGGCGAATTTTTTCAGTAATCTCATTAGTAGTTCACCCTCTCTGGTACCGGCTTGGTCTTTTCATTCTTACTGATAAAGAACAACGCGATAAAGAAACCAAAGTAAATCACAGAACAAATTCTTGATAGCAATGTGCCTATCGGTGTTACCGGCTGCAAGCCAAAGTAACCAAGAATCAAAAATGAGATAACAAACGCCGCAAGAATAACCTTGTAGGCAGTTGAACGATAGCGAATCGATCTGACAGGATTTCGATCAATCCATGGCAGGAAGAACAACACTGCAATCGCTGCAAACATTGCCAGTACACCGAGCAGTTTGATCGGTATCGCACGTAGAATCGCGTAGTAAGGTGTGAAGTACCAGACCGGTGCGATGTGTTCCGGCGTCTTTAATGGATCTGCAGGAACAAAGTTGGCATGTTCAAGGAAGTAGCCACCCATCTCCGGTGCAAAAAATACAATCGCAAAAAAGATAATCAGAAAGACTGCAACACCAACCAGATCTTTGACCGAGTAATACGGATGGAACCGAATTCCATCGAGTGGCTTGCCATCCGGCCCCTTTACCTTTTTGATATCGTTGCCATCCGGGTTGTTTGAACCGACTTCATGCAAAGCGACAATATGCACAAACACCAGACCAACAAGCACCAGCGGCATAGCGATGACGTGCAAGGCAAAAAAGCGGTTAAGGGTGGCATCAGAGACAACGTAGTCTCCGCGCAGCCACAGAGTGATGGCATCACCCACCCACGGAATGGCACCAAACAGTGAAATGATTACCTGTGCACCCCAGTAAGACATCTGTCCCCAGGGCAGCAGATAGCCCATAAATGCTTCTGCCATTAACACCAGATAGATCAACATACCGAAGACCCAAAGCAGCTCACGTGGCTTTTTATAGGAGCCATACATGATGCCGCGCATCATGTGCAGATAGACCACAACAAAAAACATTGAAGCACCCGTAGAGTGCATATACCGAATCAGCCAACCCCAGTTGACATCTCGCATGATGTACTCGACGGACTTAAATGCCAGGTCGCCGTCAGGCTTGTAGTTCATGGTCAGAAAAATTCCGGTCACTATCTGTATGACCAGCACCAGCAGTGCAAGTGAACCGAAGTAGTACCAGAAGTTGAAGTTCTTTGGCGCGTAGTACTGGCCAACGTGTTTGTTCCACGTATTCGTTAGCGGAATACGCTCGTCGATCCACGCCATTGTGTCACTGAACTTGCTCATCAGGCTTCGCCTCCCTCTTCACCGATAAGAATCAGCGTGTCAGAAACAAATGCATACGGAGGTACAGATAAATTGGTCGGTGCAGGCGCACCTTTGTAGACCCGACCGGCAATATCGAACTTGGAACCATGGCAGGGACAGAAAAACCCGCCCATCCACTCAGGCCCCAGATCTGCCGGAGCAACATCCGGTCTGAATGTCGGCGAGCATCCCAGGTGAGTACAGACGCCGGTCAGAACCAATACTTCCGGTTTTATCGAGCGATGAACGTTTTTGGCATATTCAGGCTGCTCTGACTTATCTGACTCAATGTCACGCAGCTCGCCAGCGAGTTTCTCAAGCGTATCGAGTGACTCTGGTGTGCGGCGAACTACCCAGACTGGCTTACCACGCCACTCAACGGTGACACGCTGACCCGGTTCAAGCAGGCTGATATCAATTTCCACCGGGGCACCGGCTGCTTTGGCACGCGCGCTTGGTGACATTGAAGACACAAACGGGATTGCCATTGTCGCCGCACCGAGAGCACCGACAACTCCGATACCGGTGGTCAGTAATCTGCGCCTTTTCTCGTCCACTGCCGGGGCGCCAGCCCCGTTAGAAGCAACATTGTCTGCTGCCATAGGATGCTCCAAAAATATTTAATTAAAAGCCTGTCGTGACAGAGGTAACAGGTCACTCTGCACACTAAATTTATAGATAACCTGAATGCTGATTACCCGGCGCTGTCATGCCATACAATCCGCAATACCGATAGAATCTCTGCTTGCAGTCGATACGATATCCCTGTCAAAAACTTACCAAATTTCCATTTTGCAGCTAACCGCAAATGATACCACAGAACGTTAGAAATACTTAAATGATGCCATTGTAAACAGGCAGGAAATTGCAAATTGAAAACACCTCCTGCGGGTGCACAGGCACCGCAACCCAGCCTGACATCCAATAACTATTCCACGCCACCAGCACAAGCGCTTCCTTCTGCTGCTTTATATCCGCAGATCAGACGACTAAATATTGACAGCATAGCGGAATGTCGAGCCACAACAGACAATAAAATCAGAAACAACAGCTTCACTCGGCAATAAATCTGGCTTCAGCAGAAGCGGCGTGTGCCTCCAGCCCCTCTGAGCGCGCCAGCACAGATGCTGTCTTGCCGAGTGTTTGCGCGCTGATTTTTGAACAGCTGATAATACTGCTGCGTTTTTGAAAATCGTAAACGCCCAACGGGCTCGAAAATCTCGCAGTACCGGAAGTCGGCAACACATGATTCGGACCGGCGCAGTAATCACCCAGTGCTTCCGAGGTAAAACGACCCAGAAATATCGCACCGGCATGGCGAATGTTCGCAAGCAGGCTTTCCGGATCCTCGACCGAAATCTCGAGATGTTCCGGTGCAATGGTATTAACGATTGATGCGGCATTCGCCAGGTTCTCAACCTCTATAAAACAACCACGCTCCTTCAGTGACTGTCGAATAATTTCGGCACGCGGCATTTTTACAATCAATGCCTCCATTGCCTGTAGTACCTGATCGAGAAACTTCGCATCATGGCTTATGAGTATTGCCTGTGCCTGTTCATCGTGTTCCGCCTGCGAAAACAGATCTGCAGCAATCCAGGATGGATCCGTTTTGCCATCACAAACAACACAGATTTCCGATGGACCGGCAATCATATCGATACCGACTTTGCCGAACACAGCGCGCTTTGCTGTTGCCACATAAATGTTACCGGGGCCAACGATCTTATCGACTGACGGCACTGACTCGGTGCCGTAGGCAAGCGCTGCGACGGCCTGTGCTCCACCAATGGTAAAAACCCGGTCAACGCCTGCAACACTTGCGGCGGCAAGCACGGCATCGTCCAGTTCATCCTGCGGCGCCGGCACCACCATGATCAATTCCGTCACGCCGGCGACCTTTGCCGGAATAGCATTCATCAGTACAGAGGATGGATAAGCCGCTTTGCCACCGGGAACATATAAACCAACACGATCAAGTGGTGTCACCCGCTGACCGAGTGTCGTACCGTCTGCCTCTTCGTATCGCCACGATTCAACAAGTTGTTTGTGATGAAAATCTTCAATGCGCTTTGCTGCATCTTTAAGTGCTGTAGCGACATCCACTGGAAGTCGATCAAGAGCCTGCGACAATGAGTCCTGCGACAATGAAAGTGATGCCGCTTCCGTGACTTTTCGGCGATCCAGTTGATTGGTGTATTTCACCAGTGCCGCATCACCATCAGCACGAATGGCAGCGATTATCTCGTCTACTGTTGCATTAACCGACGCATCGGATACTCCTTCCCACGCAAGTATTGTATTCAGACGTTCGGAAAAGTCTGGCGATGACGCACTTAAACGATTGATTGAAATCATAGCAATGACCTGGCTACACGTTTTTTCTGCGAGCCGCGACCGCCTGTGCAAGCTCTTGCAGCATCTCTTTGGTATCCTGCCAGCCAATACAGGGGTCAGTAATGCTCTGCCCTTTAATCAGTGGTTCACCGGGCTTATGGTTCTGCCTGCCCTCAACCAGATTACTTTCAATCATCACACCCATAATGCGTTTGTCACCACTACTTAATTGACTGCAAATATCACGGCAAACATAGCGTTGTCTTGCAAAAATCTTACGACAGTTAGCATGACTGCAATCGATCATCACATTAGGTCTGACGCCGGCTTTTTCCATCATCGCTGATGCATCATCCATACTCGCAGCATCGTAGTTAGTGTGTGGACCACCGCGTAATATTAAATGGCAATCGTCGTTACCGGTAGTGGCAAAAATGGCGCTTTCACCTTCTTTGGTAACCGATAAAAAGTGATGCGGCCGCGAAGCTGAACAAATCGCGTCAACCGCAATCTGCACACTGCCGCCGGTACCATTTTTGAATCCAACCGGTGCAGAAATGCCTGACGCCAGCTCACGATGACCCTGGCTTTCGGTAGTACGCGCACCGATCGCACCCCAGCCGACCAGATCTGCAATGAACTGAGGTGTAATCAGATCAAGAAACTCACTACCCGCAGGCAAACCGAGTTTATTAATATTGCAAAGCAATTCACGCGCAGTACGAAGACCACGGTTTATCTCGAAGCTGTCATCGAGACCCGGATCATTGATCAATCCCTTCCAGCCAACTGTAGTACGTGGCTTTTCAAAATAGACTCTCATAACGACCAGCAGACCATCAGATACGCTCGGGGCAAACTCTGCCAGCTTCTGCGCATACTCGACACCCGCCTCGGGATCATGAATTGAACAGGGACCGACTACCACAACCAGACGATCATCCTTGCCATGCAGAATATTATGAATGCCAGCGCGAGCAGCACGAACCGTTTTGCCGATTTGATCTGTAACAGGCAATTCTGCAATGAGCTTAGCCGGACAAATCAGCTCTTTCTGCTCTTTAATGCGTAAATCATCTGTATTATGCTGAGCAGTTTCTTGATTCATTGGATTCGAGTCCGGTGCAAAGGGTTAATGGGGCGGTGAACAGCCCGGTTTTTAGCGCCTGTTATTTGTAACCACGCTAGACAAACCATCAATGAGTTGATGGATTTTCTCGTGTTTCATTTTCATCGAAGCCTTATTGACGATGAGCCTCGAACTAATCTGACCTATCGGCTCGCCGATGACTTCCAAGCCATTGGCAGCCAATGTGGCGCCGGTTTCCATGATATCGACAATCAGGTCGGCCATTCCCACGAGAGGTGCTAGTTCCATCGATCCATAGAGCTTGATGATTTCTACCTGTTGTCCACGGCGATCAAAATATTGTCGTGCGACCTCAGGATACTTGGTTGCCACTTTTAAAATTTGCGGCCCATCGATTTTGACTCCCTTTTTACCTGCTACCACCATCTGGCAAACACCGATACCAAGATCAAGCGGCTCATAGATTCCCTTGCCGGAATGCTCGAGCAAAATATCCTTGCCGGTAACACCAACATCTGCCCCGCCATATTCAACATAGGCAGGTACATCACTGGCTCGCACCAACAGTATTCTTATCCCGGGGTGATTGGTATCTACTCTGAGTTTACGGGTTTTTTCCGCATCTTCAGAGGGTACAATGCCGACCGCTTCAAGCAGTGGCAAGGTTGATTGCAAGATACGCCCTTTGGTAAGTGCTAAGGCCAGCGATTGTTTCATTTTTCTGCCAGAAACTCTCAGATAGACACGTTCATAACGCTGTGACTGCTAGCCACTGACGCGCTGTATTTTTGCACCCAGCGCATTAAATTTATCTTCAATGCGCTCATAACCGCGATCAATATGATAAACGCGCTGCAAGTGTGTTTCACCTTCGGCAATCAAACCGGCAATAACCAATGAAGCCGATGCGCGCAGATCAGTTGCCATCACAGGTGCACCAGTCAGTTTTTGCACCCCACGCGAGGTAACTGTATTGCCGCTTACCTTGAGATCAGCGCCCATACGCTGCAATTCCTGCACATGCATAAATCGATTTTCAAAAATGGTTTCAGTAATTACTCCGGTACCCTCAGCAACCGAATTTAACAACGTAAACTGCGCTTGCATATCCGTCGGGAACTGTGGATAAGGTGCGGTTGTTATATCTACCGCACGGGGTTTTTCATAGCGGCAGCTAATGGTTATATCGTCACCGTTAATTTGCAAGTCAGCGCCTGCCTCATCAAGCTTTTGCAACACAGACTCAAGAATATCCGGCCGTGCATCCTGAACCGTCATTTTGCCACCACTGACCAACGCGGCCACCAGAAATGTACCGGTTTCTATTCTGTCCGGTACAACACGATGGTGACATCCATTCAGACTGTCGACGCCATTAATGGTTATTGTGTCCGTTCCTGCACCTTGTATATCCGCACCCATACCAATTAAAAAATTGGCCAGATCCACGACTTCGGGCTCACGCGCTGCGTTCTCAAGCACTGTGGTCCCTTGTGCCAGAGTTGCTGCCATCAGGAGATTTTCTGTACCAGTGACAGTCACGGTTTCGAAGTTGATTGTAGCGCCCTTGAGTTTTTTGCAATGCGCCTTGATGTAGCCCGCCTCAAGGGTGATTTCGGCACCCATGGCCTGCAAGCCTTTGATGTGCAGATCAACCGGCCTGGCACCGATAGCACACCCACCGGGCAACGACACCACGGCCTCACCGAAACGCGATAACAAGGGGCCCAGTACCAGAATCGAGGCACGCATGGTTTTCACCAGCTCATACTCCGCCTCATAGTTGTTTACCTGAGAGGCATCAGCTTCGACCATCATATTTTCGCCGAGCGTCAGCTTTACTCCCATACGCCCGAGCAGAGTCATGGTGGTGGTGACGTCATTCAGGTGAGGAACATTTTCCAGCGATACTGTGTCATCACAAAGCAATGTTGCGACAAGTATCGGCAGCACGGCATTCTTGGCGCCTGAAATACGCACAGACCCGTTCAGCGGATTACCGCCGCCAATAATCAGTTTATCCATTGTTTTAAAATCGCACCGGAATGGGTGAACATGTCGGACAAGACCGAACCACGTTCTGTCGAGAGACGAACATTCTCACCGCCGCCGGCAAGTTGCCAATATGATAACGGAAGCGCGCGCCAATCCCAACAGGCAACCACTGTCAGGCCGGCAAATGCAGTTGCTATATCGAAAAACTGACAGAGTCCCGACCTACGGTACTCCGCGCTCTGCCCGGGAAGAGGAATAAAAGCTCACTGGCAAACTGCCAACCAGCCTACTTGTTGTTCTTTGCTCGAAGCGTTGCGATCAGTCCGTCGACACCCGCATTTTTGATCTGACTTTCGAACTCGGAATTATAGCTTTTCACAAGACTGACATTCTCGACCTCTATGTCATAAACCTTCCAGGTATTGCGATCAGACTTGTGGGTTTTAAGCTTGTAATCAACTGGAATCAAGACGTTGGCATCGTCAAAAACAGTTTTGACAACGGCAATTTTGTCATCATTATCAGTGGCCTGATGGGGCAGTACTTCAAGCTTTTGTCCTGTGTACTGATCAAGTGCGGCGGTATAGGTATTCAGCAGCAGTTCCCGAAACTCTTTGACCAGATCGCTGCGTTGCTGTTTGGTAGCTTTTTTCCATACCGAAATACCAACGGTAATCCTGGTCATCGTTACAAAATCGATGTGTGGTATTACCTCGGTGTCAATCTTTGAACGAACAAAGTTGCTGTCCGATTCAGCTTCCGGGCTGAGAAGTGCCTCAATCATGTCGCCTGTGATCTGACGGATAAGATCCTCCGCCGGATGGGCAAACACAGTCACTGGCAGCAGTGTGAGCGTCAACACCAGTGCACGTACTACACGAATAATCTTCATTATCTCCCCTTTGTACATCACACCGAGCATCTGCCGGCTGCGGATAATATTGGTTGATTAAATTACTTGTTGTTGGAGTTAACCAAAGCGGCAACCGGGAACATAGTATCTCTTTACTATGTTATACCAGTGAAAGGCCATACCGGTATTCTGGGTTGTGTTCAGATAATCTCAACCAAGAAATATAAAGCGACTGCCCTTCCCACATTACCCAATACTGCCACCTGGGCACCAAACGCTTGCTTAATCAGTTATTTAAACCTGCCACGACAATCGGACAACCTTACCAGTTCCACACAAGAATTTTGAAATGCGAGCCGCTTCACAGGTAAACTGCATCCAGGCGCCGAATACAGAGCTAGCGGCACAACGGACACAGCACCCATGAAACATCAGGTTAATTTCCCCAGGTTTATCGGGGTGATCTGCATTTTGGTAGTGGCTGCCACTTTATCCGCCTGTGCGGCCAAAGGGCCGCCGCCCGTTGGCGCAATTGCAGATCCGTTCGAGCCTGCCAACCGGGCTATATTCGCATTTAACGACAAAATTGACCGCTATGCGCTTAAACCGGTTGCCACCGGCTACAGAAAAGTAACACCAGAGTTCGTTCGCGCCGGCGTGAACAATTTCTTCGGCAACATCAGTGATGTTTCTACTGCCGCCAATGGCATTCTGCAGGGGAAATTCAGACAGGGCTTCTCCGACACTGCAAGAGTAGCCGTAAACACAGTTGTCGGCATCGGCGGCTTGATTGATGTCGCCAGTCAACTGGATTTTGACAAACACTATGAAGACTTCGGCCAGACACTGGGTGTCTGGGGCGTACCGGAAGGACCCTATGTGATGCTGCCGTTTTTCGGACCGCAAACATTACGCAGCACTATCGGTCTGCTTGGAGACAGTCGCATCGAACCACTCAATACAAGTGATCTTGAACGCAGTACCAGAGGTGCGGTGGTAGCTTTGAGTGTCATCAATGCAAGATCCAATCTACTGGCCGCATCATCTATACTTAATTCGGGGGCACTTGACCCGTACCGCTTTGTCAAAGACCGCTATGTTGGATGGCGCAGATCCCAGATTTTTGATCAATCACCTTCTGAAAGCAGTAGCTCAGAGCGCGGTGACGACAGCAACGAACTGGATGAACTCAACGAACTCGATGAACTTGACGAGCTGGATGAACTTGACGAACTCGATGAGCTAGATGAATTTGAAGAATTCGATGAGCTTGAAGAAATCGACCGACCGAGCTCCTGACACACATTGAACAACGAACTAACAAAACCTGATCTGACGTCGATTACATCGATAGAAGAACAAAAAGAAGTTTCCCGGCTGCTGGACGTTGGTCGGCGAGTATTTGCAACAGAAGCGAAAGCGGTTGCAGCTTTAAACGACAATCTGGATGATCAATTCGCCACTGCCTGCCACTTGCTACTAAAGTGTACCGGACGAGTGGTTGTCTGCGGCGTTGGCAAATCCGGTCACATAGCAAACAAAATCGCTGCAACGCTTGCAAGTACCGGCACACCAGCGTTTTTTGTACACCCGGGTGAGGCTTCGCATGGTGACCTCGGAATGATTACAGCAGACGATGTAGTCATTGCCATTTCCTACGGCGGAGAGTCGTATGAATTGAAAACAATACTGCCTGTTATGAAACGACTGGACGTCCCGCTGATTGCCATTACCGGCAAACCCGCATCATCGTTAGCCACAGCTGCCAACGCGGTACTAAACGTTGCCGTTGCAGAGGAAGCCTGCACTCTTGGACTGGCACCTACCACCAGCACAACCGCTACCCTTGCCATGGGCGATGCACTCGCAGTGGCTGTACTTGAAACCAGAGGATTCAGTGCTGAGGATTTCGCGCGCACGCATCCGGGCGGTAAGCTTGGCAAAAAACTGTTGTTAAAAGTAAGCGACATCATGGTTTGTGACGAGACAACGCCCAAGGTTCGCAGCGGGACGCTTTTAAAAGACTCTCTGTATAGCATGAGCGCCGGCAAACTGGGCTTTCTCGCCATTGTCGACAACAACGACAAGTTGCTTGGCGTATTCTCGGATGGTGACTTACGCCGCGCCCTCGACCAAAGCCTTGACATCAACACCGTCACTATTGACAAAATCATGACCCGCGGTGGTTACGCTGTAAACGCACAGCAACTTGCAGATGACGCACTGATTATTATGGAACAACGTAAAATCTATGCTTTACCAGTGCTGGATGACAAAGGAAATGTTTGCGGAGCACTCAATATGCACACCTTGCTTCAGGCAGGCATTGTCTAGCCCGGACAATGACAGCGTTGATCACTTCCTGTCGTCGGTTGTGAGCTTTTCGATTACCTTGTTCGTTTATATAAGAAGAATTTTATGTCAGGTGCAACCGAACGCGCTATTGAACTTGCCAGCACCATCAAGGCAATCATTTTTGATGTCGACGGTGTGCTAACCGATGGAGGCTTGTATCGCAGTGACGACGGACAGGAATTCAAACGTTTTCATTCTGCAGACGGACTCGGCATGCGCCTGCTCGGTGACGCCGGAATCAAAATAGCCGTCATCACAGGTCGCAAATCCAATGTCGTTCGCCACAGGTGTGAGGAGCTGCAAATCGAGCACCTGGTACAAGGCGCCAAAGATAAACTCCCTGCATTCGAGTCTCTGTGTAAAGAGACCGGCCTCGCCGCACATGACTTTGCCTACATGGGAGACGACATCATTGACCTGCCAGTGATGCGACGGGTCAGACTGGCCCTGACTGTGCCCGACGCGAACACAGAAGTCGCCGAGGTTGCCCACTGGACAAGCAGCAAAAAAGCCGGCAACGGCGCGGTGCGCGAGGCCTGCGAGCTGATCCTGAGATCACAAAACCTCTATGAGTCGGCCGTTGCACGTTATATGGTGTAGCCTTCAGGGTTATATAATGGGCCCCGGTTTTCAGTACCTGAGTAAACCGACCCGTCAATACTTTATCAAAGTGATGCCTCTATGCCATCAAAGTTAGCCCCTGTTCTGCTGATTTTTGCCTTGCTGGTCATCGCAGTAGTGTCCTGGCAATGGATAGATGATCGCGAGGCGCAACCGGAGGCCGAAACCAACAGAATAGAAATGGCCGAAACACAGAGCGATTACTACCTGGAAGACTTCGAAATAATCAACATTTCAAATAAAACCGGCGCGTCAGCAGTGGACAACCCGGCACCGGACACAACCGTCGAGCACAACGCCGGCATGCCTGCTGACAGGCAATTGATGATCGCAGGGCAATCGTTATCGCACCACTTTATTGAAGGTTACTCGATTATAAAGAACCCGATCGTCAAACTCCGCAGCATCGACGACGGACAGTGGCACGCACGCGCATCCCTTGGCACTGTGTCTGCCAACTTCGATGTGCTCGATCTGGAAGGTAATGTAGAGCTTACCCATAACCGCAAAAAAGACACGGCACCAGTCACTGTCGACACAAACTCGCTAACCATTGACACAGGCAAGAGGACCATCAGCAGTGAGGAACCGGTTCACGTGGAGGGCGAAAGCTGGCAGCACGATGCCAATAATATGAATGCCGAAATCGACCGAGGTATTCTTACATTTACATCCGGCGTGGAGGCACAGTTTGAAATCACAGACAAAAGGTAATCATACTGTCGCTGAACGCCTGACGATACTACTCAACGCAGTGTCAACAAAACTATACCGGGCACTATCAACGATATTTATTATCGCGACCTTGCTTGTGGCGGTAAGCAACCCGGTTGCAGCTCAGTTGGCGGATCACAAAAAGCCAATTAACGTAAAGGCCGACAACTCCATCTACGATGATCGCCGTGGCATACAAACACTTTCGGGCAATGTAGAAATATCCCAGGGTTCCATGTCAATCTTTGCAGATACCATAAAAATGGAAATCAAAGACGGCAGCCTTTTTCGTATCACCGGCACAGGTTCACCGATCAGATTTCAACAGCTAACGCCAAACAACGAACTGATTAAGGGTGAGTGCAATGAAATTATCTACAACACCACCACTACCGAAATTACTTTTCGTGGCAACGCCAACTTTGAAAGGCCAGGTCAAACACTTACCGGTGACACAATTGAATACAATCTAAACGAGCTCACATTCAAAGCCACAGGAAATGATAAGGGCCGGGTTAACATCACACTACAGCCCGGCAAACTAAAACCGTGACCACTGTTCACCAAGTCACTGGATTACACAGCTCGCCAACTCTGAAACGCCCATGTCAATCTTGATAGCAGAAGACCTGAAAAAATCCTACAGCAAGCGCAAAGTGCTTGACGGGGTCTCGATGCACATCGAACAGGGTGAAGTTGTCGGCTTACTCGGACCAAACGGTGCCGGAAAAACGACCTGCTTTTATATTATTGTCGGACTAGTGGTTCCGGACGGCGGCCGGGTATTGCTCGACGAACACAACATTACCAGTGACCCGATGCATGTGCGTGCACGCCACGGTGTCGGTTATCTGCCGCAGGAAGCTTCGGTTTTCAGAAAGCTCACCGTAGAGGAAAACATAGTATCCATTCTTCAATACCGCCCCGATCTGCGCAAACGCGACTACCGCGAAGAAGTTGAAAACCTGCTCGGTGAGTTGCAAATAACGCATATACGCGACAGCCTCGGCATGAGTCTGTCAGGTGGTGAAAGGCGCCGTGTTGAGATAGCCAGAGCGCTGGCCGCAGATCCGGTTTTCATACTGCTCGACGAACCCTTTGCAGGCGTAGATCCGATTTCCGTAATTGATATCCAGCGGATTATCAGACACTTGCAACAAAGAAACATTGGCGTATTAATTACTGACCATAGCGTTCGCGAGACACTCGGCATTTGTGAGCGAGCCTACATACTCAGTGACGGCAATTTAATAGCCGAGGGAACTGCTGACGATATTTTACAGAATCAGCAGGTTAAGGAAGTGTATCTGGGCGAAAGTTTTACCCTTTAAGCAACGCGCTTTTACAATCACGCTGCCGTACCCGGAACTCAGCCCTTCTGCCAGCAAGATCACAGCTAACTGGCCGCCGCTTAATAAACAGTCATTGCAATGACGTCAGATTTGTAACTGACAGCAACAAGCAAACCATTTTCGCCACTGTAATGAGATTTTGATCACGGCTTATAAATAATACTGAAATGACATTGCGAATGGTTACATTTGAACCATACTTTAACTGTACGTCATAAATTGATTTGTCGGTGATTGACAAAACTCAGTTGTGACAATGTAAATAAAAAACAGATGTTGGCTAAGGGCACCCCGCAGTGTCTTCCCGAGGAATGCCAGCAGTACGCAAGACGCCAGGGAGTTCTGGCTGTACCTGCGCACGAGTCTGCATAACTAACGGTACAGCGCACAGTATGAAGCAATCTTTACAAGTTAAAATGGGCCAGCAACTGGCCATGACTCCTCAATTGCAGCAAGCAATCAAACTGCTGCAACTATCAACACTTGAGTTACAAACCGAAATACAAGAAGCACTGGAAAGCAATCCAATGCTTGAAGTACAGGAAGAAGGTGAAGATAACCCGGAAAAAGACGCTGCTAAAATGCGCAGTGACAACGAGCGCGAGAGTAAGTCCCAGGAAGACAACAACAGCAATGAAGATAATACATCGGCAGAGAACAATGACCCGATGGAAGATATCTCTGCCACTGTTGAAGTAGCTGATTCCACACCGGACATTCCGGATGAGCTTCCGGTAGATAGTGCATGGGAAGATATCTACGAGTCTGCCTACGGTGCCGCAACCGGACAATCCGGCGATGAAAATCAACGCGACTTCACAGAGTATACAAGTGCCGGGGCAGGCAATCTTCAAGAACATCTGATGGATCAGCTTCGTCTGCGCAAGCTCTCGGATATTGACCAGATTATCGCCTCGACTTTAATTAACTGCATTGACGACAATGGTTATCTCGAAGATGAGCTATGCGTTATCATCGACGCGGTAAACGCAAATCTTGATAATCCTGAAGATCACTGCGAAGAAGAAGAAATCGAAGCAATACTTCGACTTATCCAACAGCTCGACCCGATCGGCTGTGGATCACGTGACACTCGTGAGTGCATGCTGATTCAGTTACATGAAATGGATTCCACTCCACACATTGAAGTATGTAAAAAATTGATTGGCGAACATCTGCAAATGCTGGCTTCACGCGATTTTGCAAAAATCAAACGTCAGTTAAAAATCAACGATGCACAGCTGCAAAGTTCAATTCAAACCATCCAGAGCCTGACCCCAAGACCCGGTTCACAAGTTGTATCAAAAGAACCACAATACATCGTACCTGATGTTTTCGTAAAAAAAATCAAAGGCGTGTGGCGAGTAGAACTCAACCCTGACATCGCACCAAGACTTTCTGTTAATTCTATGTATGCAGGGTTGGTGAAGCGCGCTGATAAAAGCGATGATAACAACTACATGCGCAATCAGCTTCAGGAAGCACGCTGGTTTATCAAAAGCCTTCAAAGCCGGAATGAAACACTATTGCGGGTTGGCACTGCCATCGTTGAACGACAACGTGGTTTTCTGGAGTATGGTGATGAAGCCATGCGGCCATTGGTACTACGAGATATTGCAGAACATCTGGAATTACATGAGTCAACCATATCCAGAGTTACCACGCAAAAATATATTCACACACCGCGCGGTATTTTTGAATTTAAATACTTCTTCTCAAGCCATGTATCCACATCTGATGGCGGCGAATGTTCAGCCACTGCAATCCGGGCAATGATCCGCAAATTTATCGCCAAAGAGGATCCGGGCAAACCGTTGAGTGACAGTAAAATCGCTAACACACTGGTCGCCTCGGGCATACAGGTAGCACGCAGAACTGTGGCCAAGTACCGGGAATCAATGTCTATTCCGCCTTCAAACGAACGAAAGCGTCTCAACTGAATAAGATAATTTAAATTTTATAATTATAAAACCGGGCACAATGCCCGGTATACAAGAGTAAAAATTATGGTAGGGTATCTTTGAAGGCAAAAACATGTACTTCGGAAAACAACAGTATTCGTTTCAGGAATTGTTTGCCGTCAAGCAGTAGTCTTGTCTAATAATTTGTATGTAACTGATAGGTATTAGAACAGAGGGCAATATGTACAAAAGGCTAATCCCATCAAAACACTAGTTGCAATGGATGTCTTTAAGACCGGAAAAACCCGATCTTCCGCAGCACACACAGTCGGCGGCGCAATGCCTGAGCTGACTCATTCTTTACAAAAAACAGCAGCAACTCCTCCATTCAACAACTCTTCAACCGATTATTTTTTTTCCTATGATGTTCCTGAACATGTCGTTTTGGCTTATGCATTAACGAACTATAACAAGCCTGACTACATCACTGCTACTCATCACAAGAAACGTTCAGAGCACCTGAACAGAATCGGTTGTCAAAAAAAATTATACAACTCTTCAACTATAGAGCTTTGTCACCAACCAACAACTCCATCAAGGTACTCTGCACGGGGTGAAAGCCCGTGCGTTACTTTACCAATTATAAAACACAGGAGAAAAGCGCATGAATCTGACAGTTACCGGACATCATCTCGATGTTACCGATTCTCTTCGACAGTATGTCAGCTCCAAAATGGATCGTCTCGAACGTCATTCTGACGATGTACAGGACGTCCATGTCATTCTAAGCGTAGAGAAACTCAGACAAAAAGCCGAAGCAACTGTTAACGTAAAAGGCAACCAGCTTTTCGCAGATACTATCGAAGAAGATATGTACGCTGCCATCGACCTGCTAACAGACAAACTGGACCGTCAACTAATCAAGCACAAAGAAAAAGTCAAAGACCACCATCGGCGGGACAAAGATAAAATCGTCACCGATAACGAGGATCAACAGCCACTCTAACTAACTGTGCAGAAACATTAATTTAACCAAAACCGGCCTGCGATTAATGCGCAGGCCAGCTATTCGGATCAATTTATCGATCTGCCATATCAATCACGTCCGACCCGGCACCCTGAGTGCAATAAAGTAATTTTCTATCGAGGATATCGCTCGTGCGCACTGATCTTGTGCTATAAACTGCCGCACGCGCACGAGTAATATTCTTTTCAACCGTAGTAAATCGGACTCCGGCCCTGCCTTAAATGAACCATCTCTTTGATATCTTGCGAGTTTCCTGTCGCGCATCCTTGAGCAGCAAGAAAAAGTGCCTGCAATCACTTGCCGAACTAATCGAGAACAGTCTCGATGAGAACGAGCTCGACGACAGTGTCGACATGGATGTTATGGACGCACTCGCGGCCAGAGAACGTCTCGGCTGCACCGGCATAGGTCACGGCGTCGCAATTCCACACGGTCGGGTTGATTTTATCAGTGAACCCGTTGGGGCTGCTATAACGCTCGCAGAACCAGTCGATTTCGACGCCGCAGACGGTCAACCGGTTGATATCATCATCGGACTATTGATACCTGAGCACGAAGTAGATGGACACCTGAAAACTCTCGCCAGCCTGGCCAAATTTTTCAATGAAGCGCAAAACCGGGATTCAATCAGAGATACACGCTCCTCGGCGCAAATGCTGGCAATACTAAAAAGCCTCGATCAACCCGATGAGTCAGACGAAAAAAGCTGACGCATCGGTGTCGATTCACCGGCAATGCATTCTACAAAGGCTTTGATGCAGTATTTCTATCAGACTGTATACTTACAGGTGATGCTGTCGAAGCACAAGATGACGGAAACCACCGAATGCAACTCACAATAATCAGCGGTCTGTCCGGAGCAGGTAAGAGTGTCGCGCTGCACACGCTCGAAGATGAAGGCTATTATTGCATCGATAACCTGCCTAACAGTATGTTGGTCGATCTTGCCGCAAAGATGTCGCAGGATCCCAAAGTCTATGATCGCGTTGCAGTAGTTGTCGATGCACGCGGACAGATCGAGCTGCTTGGTCAGTTCCGGTCTTATATCACCCAGGTACAGTCACTCGGCGTAGAAACCAAGGTGGTTTTCCTTGATGCTCACAATGACACGCTGGTTACACGTTTCAGTGAAACCCGGCGCAAGCATCCGTTGTCTCAAAGCGGCGCTCCACTGGGCACAGCAATTGTGGCAGAACGCTCGATGCTGGTTGCCGTTGAACAATGCGCTGATGTCAGTATCGACACAACCAATCTGAATTTACATCAGCTGCGTGAGGTCATGCGTAAGCGTGTGATCGGGCTCAACAGACAACCTGTCAACGTACTACTACAATCATTCGGCTTCAAACACGGACCACCCTATGGAACTGACTTCATCTTTGATGTCAGGTGCCTGCCCAACCCCTACTGGTCTGCAGCACTGAGACCTATGACAGGCAAAGATGCACCGGTAGCCGAGTTTCTGCAACAGCATACCGTTGTAAATAAAATGGCTGACGACATCAGCAAATTCTTTCTCGACTGGACACCGGTATTCGAATCAGAGAACCGCGCCTACCTGACCATATCAGTAGGCTGTACCGGCGGGCGCCACAGATCGGTATACATTGTTGAGACGGTGCGCGATAAAATTAAAAGTAAAATTGATCAAATATCAGTTAAACATCGCGAGATTTCCTGACGTGAATCGGCGCACCGCATCCGGAGCCGTGAAATGTTAGAGCGGGAAATTGAAATCACCAACAAGTTGGGGCTGCACGCACGCGCTGCAGCCAAACTCGTGAAGATCGCCGGTGCATTCGCAAGCTCAATCGAAATTGAAAAGCAGGATCAACGTGTCAATGCAAAAAGCATTATGAGCGTCATGATGCTCGCCGCAAGCCGGGGCAACACCGTTACACTGTTTGTACAAGGTGCCGACGAGAACGAAGCGATGAACTCAGTCATTCATTTGATTGAATCCAAATTCGGAGAAGACGAATAATGGCACTCATGTTAAACGGCATGGGCGTTTCGCGCGGTGTGTCGATTGGCGATGTTTTTATTCTGCGTCGCAATCAGCACGAGTACATCGAAAAGAGCATAGAAAAGAAAGACCTCGGCAGAGAAGTAAAGCGCTACAAAACCGCACATAGCAATGCAAAAAAAAATCTGCTGAAGATTGGCAAGGAAATACCCAAAGAATCCCCTGATGACGTCAGCTCTTTTATAGAGACACATCTGTTGATGCTCGACGATGCCATGATGGCAAGCTCACCGATTGAAATCATAAAAGAGAAACAGTGCAACGCAGAGTGGGCACTTAAGCTGCAGCGTGATGCGATAGTAAAAGTCTTCGACAGTATGGATGACCCGTACATCGCCACCCGTCAGGATGACGTAAAGCATGTATTCAACCACATCATGGACGCACTGGTTTCAAACGGCAAAGCCAGATCGATAGACAAGAAGGAGCAATGGAAAAACAGAATAATCATCGCTGACGACCTGACCCCTGCCGACACTCTGATCATGCAGAACTCAGGGGTCGCAGGTTTTGTCACCGAGATGGGTGGCCCGTCATCACACACAGCGATTCTCGCGCGCAGCCTTGACCTGCCTGCAGTTGTTGGCCTGCATGACGCCAGACAATTCCTTAAAGCCGGTGAAGCGCTGGTCATTGATGGCGAGAGCGGACTGGTACTCGCAGAACCCGATGAAACGCTCATCGAGCACTTCCATAAACGGCAACGTGATCTGCGCCGCAAAGCCAAGGAACTCGGCAAACTCAATGATGCAAAGTCCCGTGCAAAAAGCGGTGAAAAGATAACCCTGCTTGCCAACATTGAAGTAGAGGAAGACCTCAAGCAACTAAAACGAGTTAACGCAGCAGGCGTCGGCTTGTATCGAACAGAGTTTTTATATTTGCAGGAAAACAAAGTCCCTGACGAAGAGGAGCACTATAAAACCTACACCAAGGTTATCCGTGCGCTCAAAGGGGCACCGCTGACAATAAGAACAGCAGATCTCGGTGCCGATAAGAAAATAGACCTGGAAAGTGCAGGACCGATGGCGCACAACCCGGCCATGGGATTACGCGGAATACGCCTGTGCCTGAACGACCTGTCTATTTTTGTGCCACAGCTAAGAGCCATTTTGAGAGCTTCGGCAAAAGGCCCGATCAAGATCATGTTCCCGATGTTGACCACCGTACCGGAACTTCTGCAAGCCAGGCAACTGCTTGAGCATACCAAAGATTCTATGCGGGCAAAGGGATACAAGTTTGATGAAAAAATTCAAATTGGCGGCATGATTGAAGTACCGGCTGCAGCAATTTCTGCAAATCACTTTGCCGAACATCTGGACTTTCTGTCTATCGGCACTAATGATCTGATTCAATATACGCTGGCCATAGACCGCATTGATGATCAGGTAAACTATCTTTACGATCCGATCAACCCGGCAGTGCTATCGTTAATTAAAATGGTCATAGATGCCGGTATAAAACACAAAATTCCTGTCACCATGTGTGGCGAGATGGCGGGCAACCCGAAATACACAAGATTGTTGCTGGGCCTGGGTCTGCGCGAATTCAGCATGCCACCCAATTCAATTCTTGAAATTAAAAATGTGCTGCGCCAGACACGTATGTCAACCGTGCGCAGGCCGGCACTCGGTTTCCTGCACTGTACCGACAAAGAAAAACAATCTGCACTGTTGGAAAAAATAAACTCTTAACCCGGACTATTTCTTTCCGGCATATTACTTACACACTGTGTTGTCCGGCATGCAGACAACAAGGCAACTGGCAATGCGCGACTCCGGTCACATCACAGACGAAGAGCGACAAAACGCAGTTGCCGAAATTCTCAACAGTGGCAGCTTAAGATCAGCACACACCCTGATACACGCCTTACAGCCTGCTGAAATCGCTGATCTGCTGGAATCACTGCCACCGTCGAAGCGAAAGTTGCTGTGGGACTACATCGACCTTAAAGACGAGGGTGAAGTACTGCTTGAGGTCGGTGATGAAGTACGCGAATCACTGCTTAAAGATCTCGACACAGCAGAGCTGATCGCCATTACCGAAAACCTTGATGTCGATGATCTGGCTGATTTTGTACAGTCACTGCCGGACAAAGTCACCGACGAAGTACTGCAGAGTATGACCAAGCAGTATCGCGACAGACTGGAATCAGTGTTGTCGTACCCGAAAGACAGCGCCGGCGGTCTGATGGATCTCGATGCCATCACTGTGCGATCCAATGTCACGCTTGACGTTGTACTACGTTTCCTGCGTCACAAAGGCGATATGCCACGCCACACAGACCGGATAATTATTATAGATCGCTTTGGCCAGTACGAAGGTGTGCTGTCAATTAGAAGACTACTCACAGAGGATCCTGAAGCGACCGTCGCCTCTGTTATGCGAACCGATGTTGATGTTATCAATGTGGCGATGGATGATGCCGACGTCGCGCGTTTGTTCGAAGATCACGATCTCATCTCAGCACCAGTGGTCGATGACAACAATCGCTTGCTCGGCAGAATTACTATCGATGATGTCGTTGATGTTATTCGTGAAGACGCAGATCAAACCCTGATGAGCATGGCAGGCCTGAGACAGGAAGACGATTACTTCTCGCCGGTTATGCGCAGCATGCGCCGCCGCAGTATCTGGCTAGGGGTTAATCTTGCCACTGCGTTTCTGGCATCGTGGGTTGCCGGGCAGTTTGCAGACACACTGGACCAGATAGTCACACTCGCCATTCTGATGAGCATCGTGCCAAGCATGGGCGGAATCGCGGGCTCGCAAACACTGACGCTGGTCATTCGCGGTCAGGCACTTGGTCAGATTGGCAGCGGCAATACCAGGTGGATTTTAACCAAGGAGGCGATTGTCGGACTGCTGAACGGATTGATGTGGTCAATAGTCGTCGCGCTGATTGCCTACCTCTGGTTTGGAGACGGACGCGTAGGGCTGGTGATTGCGCTGGCACTGATAGTCAATATGTCAGTCGCAGCACTGGCCGGAGTCCTGATCCCGATCATGCTGAAAAAATTCAACATAGATCCCGCTGTCGCTGGCGGCGTATTGCTCACTACAGTCACAGATGTTGTCGGATTAATGACCTTTCTCAGCCTGGCGACATTCTGGCTGCTATAACAATGATTTTGGCTCAAAAAACCTATGCAGAGTTTATCCACAGCTAATACACGGCTTTACCACAGACGAATCACATCATATTGTGGTTTGAAAGATTACAATCATCATTTTGTTGTAGGTGTCTATTGACCAGCCAAACACCTGACCTCTATTATCCCTGCTCTCGATGACGTGAACTAGTTCCGATCTGCCGTATTACCAGATGGCACAATATCTAGTAGTTCACTTACATTTAAAGCACATCATCGAGTATACTTATTTCAAATTATTTACACATTCCCGGCACTGATAATCTGGCCCGACACCCAGGGCAGTACTGGCTGGCGTATGAATAATTTTTGCACAATATAAACAAAAATAACTCTGCCTGATGAGGTCCGGCAGATTCCCGGTTTCGGACATTAAAACCACAAATGCCGAGTCTGCAGCGGGAAATACGGTCTCAAACAAGAGCAGGGAATTCAGGGGAGCATATGACCAAAGTTGTCGCGATCGATGGCCAAGCCAAAAGCAGAAATACACCAAACAGTCAGGGGTTTTATATCCCGCTGCAAAGTGCATCACTTGATATCTGGGATAAAAAATACCGGCTGAAAAGTCGCGAAGGCCTCGATGTAGACAAATCTCTGGATGACACCTACCAACGCGTTGCGCGCGCATTGGCCGATGTAGAAGAAACAGAAGAAAACAGAATCAAGTGGCACGAGAAGTTTTTATGGGTTCTGCGCCAGGGCGCGGTGCCGGCCGGGCGCATTATTTCCAATGCCGGTGCGCGAGCACACAAGCCTGCAACCTCAACAATCAACTGCACCGTATCCGGCACGGTCGGTGACTCGATGGACGACATACTCGGCAAAGTACATGAAGCGGGTCTGACACTGAAAGCCGGTTGTGGTATTGGTTATGACTTCTCCACCCTGCGTCCGCGTGGTGCGTATGTATCCGGTGCGGGAGCCTATACATCCGGGCCACTGTCGTTTATGGATATCTACGACAAAATGTGTTTTACCGTTTCATCTGCCGGTGGGCGGCGCGGTGCACAAATGGCAACATTCGATGTACGTCATCCCGATGTTTTTGAATTCATACGTGCCAAACGCGAAGATGGTCGTCTGCGTCAGTTTAATCTGTCACTGCTCATCACAGAAGACTTCATCGAAGCGGTTCATAATGATGACTCGTGGCGTCTTGCATTTCCTGTACAGACCAAGGAAATTGACAACGGTGAAGTTGACCTTACAGACCCCGAGCAGGTTATCTGGCTTGACTGGCCGAGCAAAGAAGGCTTTCATCAAAATGAAACCGGCCTGGTAGCATGTAAAATCTACAAAGTCGTTAAAGCCCGGCGCCTGTGGGATGCAATCATGGCATCAACCTATGATTTTGCAGAGCCAGGCTTCATCCTTATAGATAAAGTCAATGAACAGAATAACAACTGGTTCTGTGAAGACATACGCGCAACCAACCCGTGTGGCGAACAGCCATTACCACCCTACGGTGCCTGTTTACTGGGCTCAATCAACCTGACCCGATTTGTCGATAATCCGTTTACGGCAGAAGCAAAATTCGACTGGGACAGATACCGCGAAGCCGTGGCTGTTTTCACCCGTATGCTGGACAACGTAGTCGAGATCAACGGATTGCCATTGTTCAAACAACGTGAAGAGATCCAGTACAAGCGCCGACACGGCATGGGCTACCTCGGCCTCGGCTCAACCATGACCATGCTGCAAATGAAATACGGTTCGGAAGAATCTCTTGAATTTACAGATATGGTTACCCGTGAAATGGCGGTCAGCGGCTGGCAAACCGGAGTTGAACTCGCCAAAGAAAAAGGTCCGGCTCCCATCATGGATGACGAGTTCGCTATTACCAAAGACCTTCTGCGTAAACGTCCTGAAATGGTAAAAGACGGTTACACCATCGGTGACAAAGTCAAAGGTCGCGTACTGCTCGGCAAATATAGCCGTTATATGCAACGCATTGCAGAAGTAGACAAAGAGCTTGTAGAAAGCATTGTCCAGCATGGCTGCCGCTTTACACATCACACATCCATAGCACCAACCGGTACTATCTCACTGTCACTGGCCAACAACGCCAGTAACGGTATCGAACCAAGCTTTGCGCATCACTACTCTCGCAATGTAATCCGCGAAGGTAAAAAATCAAAAGAAAAGGTAGATGTCTTTTCATATGAACTTCTCGCTTATCGGGAATTAATTAATGAAAGCGCAATGCCTTACGCCACAGAAGAGGAAGACAAACTTCCCGATTATTTCGTATCAGCAGACGATATTACTCCTACTCAACATGTAGACGTTCAGGCGGCAGCGCAGAATTGGATCGATTCATCTATCTCTAAAACTGCCAATGTACCTACAGAGTTTCCTTATGATGAATTTAAAAACATCTATCTGTACGCGCATCAAAAAGGCCTGAAAGGCTGCACCACTTTCCGATTTAACCCTGAAGCATTCCAGGGTGTCCTTGTTAAGGAGTCAGATCTTGAGAACACGACGTACCAGTTTACGCTTGAAGACGGCAGCACGATCACGTGCAAGGGCAATGAGGAGATCGAATACGACGGTGAAAATCATACAGCCGCCAACCTCTACGACGCACTCAAGGAAGGTTACTATGGCAAGTTCTAACCTGGGCTAGAACCTAAGGATGCTGCAACCGGCACAAGATGTGCCACTGTTCTGCAGTCAGCAGTATCCCGGCAGTGAGGCCGGGAAATGCAGGCCCAATACGCGATAACATCGCAAAAACATCAATGCTGCAAAGTAATTATTACTTTCAGCATTGATTTTTAACCGCTCAGACTTAAATATGACTTCAATGACTATTAAAATTGAAAACAAAATTGTTGGCTACACCGTCAACAAACCGGAAACAGAATCCGATTCAGCCGCATTACCTGCAGCTGAAGTCATCCAAATGCACGAAGCATTAAAACGGCCCGACAAGCTGATCGGCTCCACTTACAAACTGAAAACCCCCGAGCACGTGTCAGCGCACGCGATGTATATCACCATCAATGACATTGTACTCAATGAAGGCACCAATCACGAGATCCGCCGCCCGTTCGAAGTTTTTATCAACAGTAAAAACATGGACCACTTCCAGTGGATTGTCGCACTTACCCGCATTATGTCAGCGGTCTTCAGAAAAGGCGGCGACGTCACTTTTCTGGTAGAAGAACTACGCTCTGTTTTTGATCCAAGCGGCGGCTACTGGAACAAAGGCAAACTGCAACAGTCACTGGTAGCAGAAATCGGAGATGTTATTGAAGAACATCTTATCGGTATTGGCATGTTGCGTGATCCGAACCAGAACCCTGACACCACCACTGCCGAATACATTGAAATGAAAAAGGAAGAATATCTGGGCAACAACGCAGAGTCTGTTGACGAAAACAGCGGCTATCCAACCTCTGCCAAAGTCTGCAAGAAATGCTCGGTAAAAGCCGCAATCCTCATGGATGGATGCAGCACATGTCTGAACTGCGGTGATTCAAAGTGCGGTTGATGTAACGCACCGGTGCTTTATCCAAAGCATAATCGACCGCAAAAAATCTCACCTGGGTGAACAAACAAAAAGCCGCATCAGTGCGGCTTTTTTTATTGTCACAGGAATGAACTCTTAAAACAGGCAAAAAAGAATTTCAATAAAAAATTGAATAATTTGCCAGAAAAAGTAAATCGATAATATGTCCGCTATATGCTAAAACTTCAGGCAAGACAGATCACCTGCTATTTCAAAATAGTGAAAAAATCATCTGACAGGTATATCGTCGATTCCCGAAAAACAGTAACTCAAAATCTGAATTAAAATTGACAGACAATTTCATATCATTTGATGCGGTTGATAAATCCTACGGTGAAGGTTCATCCAGACAACAGGTGCTTGATAACGTATCGTTACAAGTCAGCCGCGGTGAACAGATAGCTGTACTTGGCCACAGCGGCAGTGGCAAGTCTACTCTGTTGAATCTGATCTCGGGTATCGACAACGTAGACAGTGGCACCATCACAATCAACGGTAGTGAACTGACAAACCTTTCAGAAAAAGATCGTACCCTGTTCAGACGTGAGCATATCGGCTTCGTTTATCAATCATTCAACCTGATTCAGACACTGACTGCACATGAAAACATACAACTGCCGTTGCAACTGAACAACTATCCACCGCAGGAGATCAAACAACTGACTCTCCAGATGCTTGAGCGTGTCGGTCTGTCTGACCGGGCTGACGCGTTTCCGGACCAGCTGTCCGGTGGCGAACAACAACGAGTTGCAATTGCAAGGGCAATGGTTCACTCCCCGGCACTTGTACTGGCAGATGAACACACCGGCAACCTCGATGCAGAAACCGGTCGCGCTATGATTGAGCTCTTTGCAGATCTGGCCAGCTCACGCAGGCAAACAGTACTGATGGTCACTCACAGCCGATCTGTGGCAAACACTGCAAATAGAATTGTCCGTTTCCACAATGGTAAGCTGCAAACCGAGTCAACAAGCGATGACTCCTCTCTTGCCTGGTAGATCTGTTAATCGATTACCCATGTTCTCTTCTGTATTTTTAAAATGCAGCGGTCGCTACTGGCAGCAGCACAGATGGCAAGCTGCTCTCATGCTGATAGGCATGGCATTGGGAGTAGCGGTTGTATTTGCGGTTGATATTGCCAATGACAGCGCCAAACGGGGTTTTGCTCTGTCACTTGATACAGTAACCGGCAGAACAACGCATCAGATTATCGGCACCACAGAAGGTCTGGATGAATCTGTGTACACCAGGCTACGCACTGAACTTGCTATGCGCACAAGCGCACCGGTGGTCGAAGGAACCATCACCCTTCAGACTGCAAATCCTTCAGACAATACCACTGAAACACTGCAGCTGTTGGGCGTGGACATCTTTGCAGAACCAATGTTTCGCGACCAGAGTGCAGGCAGCGCCGACAGCACGCGCGACTCTTTAAAGTTGTTGCAGCAGGATTCAGTAATTCTTGCCGACACCACTGCCGCCAGACTTGGAATAAAACCGGGTGACTCTATTACGGTTGACGGATCTGACCGGCAACTAACTTTACTAAGCACAGTAATCACAACCGAGCAGCCGGGCTTTGAGAGCATTGCCATGGTCGATATAGCAACTGCACAGCAACTACTCAATAAGCGTGGCTTGCTGAGCAGAATCGATCTGATACTGTCATCCTCCGACCAGAATCCGGAATCGAGCGAAAGACAGCTAACGCAAGCTATAGAAAAAATTAAAAATGCATTTCCCGACGTGACAGTGATCGATGCTACAAGACGCAACAACTCACTTACCCAATTGACGCAAGCGTTTCATACCAATTTACTCGCCATGAGCTTACTGGCGTTATTGGTTGGTGCTTTTCTCATTTATAACACAGTGACGCTATCGGTTATTCAACGCCGTAAAACCTTTGGACAACTCAGAGCAGTTGGCATACAACGCCACGAACTATTCTGGTCAATACTGACTGAAACATTGTTATTCGCAGCAATCGGAACACTCGCCGGCATTATACTCGGCTACCTGTTGGGCAGTGTTCTGTTGACTCTGGTCACGCGTACCATCAATGATCTGTACTTCACTCTGGATGTCAGGCAGGTCAGCTACTCTGCACTTACTGCGCTCAAAGCCTGTGTGATCGGACTGGGAACATCACTTCTGGCAGCACTCGCACCGGCTATAGAAGCCGCAAGAAGCTCACCTGTCACCGTGATTCAACGTACTACCGTTGAAAAGCAGGTTCAAAATCTTGTACCGGTAATTTCTCTCGCAGGTGTTACCCTGCTCATTACAGGCTTTGTCATACTGTGGATCAGCAAATCCAGTTTATGGGCAGGCTTTGTGGCAATCTTCTGTATTGTTCTCGGTTATAGCTTAATTATTCCACGCGCCATGATCGCCATTACCGCAGCTGGAAATTATTTTTCATTGACATCATTCGGCACAATGGGCAACTACCCGTTAAGATCAATGACGGCAAGTCTGAGCCGCACCGCCGTGGCAATCGCTGCACTGGCTATATCGGTTTCCGCTACGGCCGGAGTTGGAATTATGATTGACAGCTTTAGACTCTCTGTTGAGAGCTGGCTCGACAACACACTACAAGCGGATGTCTACATAAGCAATGCATCCGATAATCCGACTGTCGATACTTCCCTGCCAGATAGTTTGATCAAAAATATTCAATCGACACCCGGCGTTACCGGCACACGCATGGCACGCATGACCGAGGTTGATACAAACCATGCCCCTGCCCGACTGTTGGCTATAAAAGGCCATGGGGAGGTAGATTTTTCCTACGAATTCAAACCTGACAACAACCTGCCTGCTAAGGACACCACAGGCAAACACATCACCGACGAAGAGCGAGTACAGTCACTCTTTACAACTGATGCAGTCATTGCATCCGAACCCTACGCGAGGAAAAATAACTTAAGCGTTGGTGATGTGGTCAATATCACTACCGACAAAGGCATAGTACCTTTTCATATTGCCGGTGTATTCACCAACTACACCACAGGCAAAGGGTTGTTGGTAATGTCACTACCTGTGTACAACCGATACTGGAGTGATCAGAAGCTCTATTCAATCGGTGTTAATTTATCAGATGACGCGAGTTCCACACAGACAACTCAGGCATTGCGCGCACTGGTAAACCAGGCCGACACGGAATTGGTGATGCGATCAGATGCTGATATTCGCGAACAATCGCTGGAGATTTTCGATAGAACATTTGCTATCACGCACGTCTTGAGATTGTTAACTGTCGGCGTCGCCTTTGTCGGTATACTCAGTGCACTCATGGCGCTTTCGCTTGAACGACGCGCGGAGTACGCCGTTCTGAGAGCATTGGGCATTACCCCTGCCGAGCTACGGAAACTTCTTTTTCTACAAACCGGTTTAATGGGCGTAATCGCTGGTGTGCTCGCACTGCCACTTGGTATTGCCATGTCACAGATTCTTGTGTCGATTATCAACGTCAGATCATTCGGCTGGTCAATGGAGTACCATATTTCATCAAAGGTACTTTTAGAAAGTCTGCTACTCGCTATAGTCGCTGCTTTGTTGGCAGGACTCTACCCGGCAATCAAACTCGGCCGCCTCTCCCCTGCCGAAGCGTTACGCCATCAATGAAATATGGTTTAATTTCACTGGCACTGCTAACGGTGCTGATAGCCTGCAACAAAGAAGAACAAATAAGCTCAGGCGTTTCTTTGCATGCAGAGCTTGGTGGTTCAGCGGCAGGTTTTCAACGCGCCTGCAACGCAAGACAATTTAACTTCCCAAAAGATCACGGTGCACATTCATCGTTCAGGAACGAATGGTGGTATATCACCGGCAACCTCGAAAATGAAGCTGGCAGAAAATACGGTTTTCACATTACATTTTTCAGAATTGCCAATCAACCACTAACCGAAATAACCGGCACAGGCAATCAAAGCGGCAACCAAAACAGCAACTGGAGCAGTAACGAGTTCTATATGGCTCACTTTGCCGTGACAGCAGAAGACGAAAAAATAAAGACCTATGAACGCTTTTCCAGAGCGGCAGCTGGATTAGCTGGTGCAAATCCTGACCACGACAATACAATCAGAGTCTGGCTCGACGACTGGCAACTGCTTGCAAAGCAACAAAATGATCAATTGGTCTGGCAACTTAAAATAAAGGAAGCAGACATTCAGCTTGATCTCAATCTGACTGCCGAGAAGCCACTGGTTTTACAGGGTGACGCAGGCTATAGCCAGAAAAGCGCAGATCCCTGCAACGCCTCTTACTATTATTCATACACCAGACTAAAAGCCGACGGCACACTACAAATAGATAACGATACACACAAGGTCGATGGCAGCGCCTGGCTTGACCGTGAATGGAGCAGCAGCGCACTTGGTGCCAATCAAAGTGGCTGGGACTGGTTTGCAATACAGCTTAACGATGGCAGAGACATCATGTTGTATCAACTGCGTAAGCGCGATGGCAGCAGAGATGACTACAGTCATGCCGTTGAAATTGACAGCGACGGTAACCCCCGTGAAATTTCAATTGACAACATTGAACTTGAGATTACCCGCTGGTGGCAAAGCGAATTCGGCAGCCGTTACCCGGTGGCCGGTATTATTCGCCGCAAAGACACAAATGAAACACTGGTATTTGAACCGCTGGTTGATGATCAGTTACTCGATCTGACCGTACGGTATTGGGAAGGCGCGATCAGTCTGAGTAACAAAAACAACGAATCAATAGGAAGAGGCTACATGGAACTGACAGGCTACTAACAAAAAATATTTCGTCTATCACAATCGTTGTCTGGCAGATAAATTGTATGATCAGAATTGAACAAACCCTGCTATACGTAGAAGAACCAGTCCTGACAAAGATACCGCTATGAACAAGTCTTACAAGAAACGAAAAATAGATAACAAAGAGAAATCGAATTTCCGACAAATGCTCAAGCAGAGTGATGTGCGTTTTCTAATCTGGTTTTCGATTTTGGCACTGATCATCACCATTGTGTATTGGGTTAGTGGCGGTAAAAGCCTGTTTGTTTTTCCGACCATTTTATGTATTGGACTTGTTATCAGGAATCTGCGTCGCCCTGCCGGAAAATACTTTAACGTTGGCAGCCGGCTACTGCAAGTCAAACGCAACTAACACGCTTTTGTTTAACACAGATTCATCTCACCCTGCAGATAATCAACACAGCTACCAGTAAGAATTGTTCTGTCTTGCTGCAGACTACAGGCAAGTAAACCACCGCGAGTCGATATCTGTCGTGCAATCAACTCGCTTTTATTGAGCACGGAGCCCCAATAGGGTGCCAAAAGACAATGCGCTGATCCGGTCACCGGATCTTCTTCGATACCGAAGTTGGGAGCGAAATAGCGCGAAACAAAATCGCAGTCGTTAGCGTCATCTGTGGCGGTCACAATTACACCACGTGATTTGAGTTTTTCAAAATGACTAAAACGGGGCTCAAGCTGTGCTACTTCAGGCCGCGAACCCAGTACCGCCATATAGTCAAATTCATCGTGTGAATAATAACCGGTAAACAGTGACGTTGGCTTTACACCCAGCGCGTCTGCAACCATAGCAAGATCAACTTCGCTTTGCTCTACAGCAATTGTCGGAAAGGACATCGATAATCTTCCATCGGATGCTTTGCTAACAGTGAGTGTGCCCGATTTTCTGGTAATAAAGTTTATCTGTTCAGACTTAATACCAAGATGTGTTACCAAAACATGAGCTGTGGCGAGCGTGGCATGACCACAAAGGGCCACTTCACTGGAAGGTGTAAACCAACGCAGTTCAAAGTCACTGGCACACGGTACAATAAAGGCGGTTTCGGCTAAATTATTTTCTTTTGCAATTAGCTGTAACGTTTCATCATTAAGCCACGATTCCAGTGTTACTACTGCAGCCGGATTTCCGCCAAACAACTGGTCGGTAAATGCATCTACCTGGAAGATTCTTGTCATGGTTTATCTAAACCCAAAGTATCCGGAGCAGCATCGGTTACTAGTAATTTTTCTCTTCAAGCAACATAGATTTTCCGCCCATTGACTCCGGCTGCTGCAGACCCATTAGCTGTATAACCGTCGGCGCGATTGAGGAAAGGCCCATACCATTGGCAAGATGCCAGGCTACTTTGTCTTTTACCATACAGGCAACAGGAAAGATGGTATGTTGCGTATGCGGGGAACCGGTAACCGGATCCACCAGCATATCGGCATTGCCATGATCTGCAGTCAGGATAACCGAGAACTCATTCTCGGTGGCGGCAGTCACCAGCTCACCAACAATTTCATCAACCACTTCTACAGCTTTGATCACGGCTTCACGTACACCTGTGTGGCCGACCATATCTCCGTTGGCAAGGTTCACTACAATAAACCCGTATTGTCCGGATCTGACTGCTTCAAGTACTTTATCTCTGACTTCCCATGCGCTCATTTCAGGCTGTAGATCGTAGGTATCGACTTTGGGGGAGGCAATCAGTCCACGCTGTTCACCTTCATACGGTTCTTCACGACCACCATTAAAAAAGAAAGTAACGTGAGGGTATTTTTCAGTTTCCGCAGAGTGGAATTGTCCGACACCTGCAGCTTCTATCACAGCACCGAGTGTGCTTTGCGGCTTATCTTTTTTAAACGCCACCGGACAATCAAAGTCAGGATGGTATTTTGTCATGGTGGTTAACGAGATTGGCTCATACTGACCACGATCAAAGCTGTCAAAATTGGTTTCAATCAATGCACTGGACAGCTCGCGCGGTCGATCATTTCTGAAATTGAAAAAGATCGCGTGATCACCGGTGCTAATTAAATCAGCGCCTTCGATCACCGAAGGCAGGATAAATTCATCGGTATTGTTGTTATCCCATGCTGCTTTTATAACAGCTTCGGCTGAAGCACCGCTGCCGCCTTTGCCATGCACCATTGCATCAAAAGCCAATTGAACACGCTCCCAGCGATTGTCGCGATCCATCGCATAGTATCTGCCGCTGACGGTCGCTATCTGTCCATTGGCATCAGCCAATGCGGCCTCAACTTCAGGCAGATAGACAGTGGAACATTTCGGTGCAGTATCACGACCATCCGTGATCATGTGCAACATCGGTTTTACCTTGTGCTTTTTACAGGCACCAATAAGTGCCAGCAGGTGATCGACATGACTATGTACACCACCATCAGAAACCAGTCCGATCAAATGCACCGGCCTGCCTGATGCTGCTGCCGCCTTACAGGAACCGGCTATCGCTTTGTTGTCAGCAAACTCATCGCGCTCGATAGCATCACTGATAACCACGAGGTCCTGTCGCAATATGCTGCCACAGCCAATGGTCAGATGACCAACTTCAGAGTTACCCATCTGCCCTGCGGGTAATCCCACAGCTGCACCGGATGCCTCCAGTACGGTAACCGGATTACTCGAATGGAGCTCGTCAAGATTCGGTGTCTGTGCCAGAGCCACCGCGTTATCGAGTTTGCTTGGGTTCATACCAATGCCGTCCATAATGATCAGCATGGTGGCACGTCGGGGAGGGGCTGCACTAAGAGTCATGATACTTATCGCCTTGAGCAATTAGTCGAGGGAATGACCAGAGAATACTACACGCAAAGCGTTGATCCGGCTCACGGCGAGAAGTTCGCACATACCGCAATCAGCTACTTTGGTGTATCACTGTTACTTAAATCGTCCGATACAGCCTCATCTTCGGCTGCAGACTCACTGTTGTATCGAGTTTCTGACGCTTTGGAGAACTCTTCTTTGCGCTTTAAAAAACTGCGGGAGAATAATATCCCCACTTCGTAAAGCAGCCACATCGGTACGGCGAGGAGCGTTTGCGAGATAACGTCGGGCGGGGTCAGAAACATGCCGATGATAAAGGCACAGACAATAAAGTAGGGACGTTTCTTTGCCAGATCTTCAGGAGTAGTAACGCCAACAACGACCAGAAGAACAGTTGCGACAGGCACTTCGAATGCAACTCCGAAGGCTATAAATATAGTGATGATAAAATCCAGATAGCGACCGATGTCCGGCACCACCTCAACGCCTTCCGGTGCCACCCGGTTAAAAAAACCAAACACTAGCGGAAACACAACAAAATAGGCGAATGCCATACCGAGATAAAACAACACGGTGCTCGAAAGAAGCAGTGGTGTGATCAGTCGTTTTTCATGCTTATAGAGACCCGGGGCAACAAACGCCCAAATCTGATAAAGCAGTACCGGTGCTGCGAGTACAATTGACAGTAGCAAACAGACTTTAAAAGGAATCAGAAAAGGTGACGCGATGTCAATCGCCTGCATCGTTCCTGCATGCCGCGTTAGAGGTTCGGACAGATAGGTCCAGATAGTTTTAGAAAACGGGAACAGACATAAAAAGAAAATTCCCACCGCGAGCAACATGCGCAGCAATCGATCACGTAGTTCGACAAGATGGGATAACAGCCCCATCTCGGCACCATCGCCATCACCTAAAATTTTATTGCTCATAGGAAACGCAAAATCATGCGGTTTTACTGGAGTCCTGATCCTTCGAATCAGAACTGTTGTCGTTATTGTTATTTACATTGCTGCTGTCGGGCTCGTCACTCGCGGATTGATTTTCTACATCACCGTAGGTGTTGTAACCGGCAGCCCGCGCTATTTCCTGCATTTTATTTTTGTTTTCTGCGGCCGTCTCTTTAGCCGCATCTGCAGCATCTTTAACTTGCGCGACTGCACCGTCCATACCTTCACTGACAGATTTCTGCGCGTCCCTTGCAGTTTTCTCAAGATCAGACTGGGTTTCTTTGACCATGGATTTTAACTCACGAATCTGATCTTCCTGACTCGACAACATGCTGCGCAGTTCATCAGTTTGCAGTTCGGAAGCAATATCGCTTTTAACACCTGCAATAAAGCGCTGCATTTTACCCACATATTTTCCGATGTTGCGCGCAACAGCAGGCAATCGCTCCGGCCCGATAATAAGCAGAGCGATAATTCCAATGAGTACGATTTCCTGAAAACCCATGTCAAACATGGTGTGCTACTCCAGCGAATGCAGGGATTGGATCAGACTTCTTTCTTGTCTTTAACTTCATCGGCAACACGTTCTGCGACATTTTCAAGCTTGTCGGCTTCTGCAGCATCGACCTCGGTGTCATCTTCTTTTACTGCATTTTTAAAACCTTTGACCGCACCACCGAGATCGCCGCCAAGGTTGCGTAATCTCTTGGCACCAAAAATAAGAACCACGATGACCAGGACGATCAATAGTTGGGGGATACTTGGCATCATAACGTTAGCCTCTTTCTAGAATTTATGTTCAGTTAGTTGCGTACAGTGCAGGCAATCAGTTCGCAATAGAGCGCGATGCTTTTTCATCGTGCCCTGAGCGACCGAACCGACGCTGAAGTTCCTGCAAGACGTCATCAGGCCCGAGGCCCTGTTCCGCCAGCATCACCAGGGTATGGAACCACAAGTCGGCTGTTTCATGCACAATATCATTACGCTTGCCCGATTTTACGGCAATTATAGTTTCTGTGGCTTCTTCGCCCACCTTTTTTAGAATGGCGTCGGTTCCTGCCTGATACAAGCTCGCCACATAAGAATCTGACGCATCCGACGCTTTTCGCTTTTCAAGCTCCTGCGCCAGAGTTTCGAGTATTTTATCGCTCATAATCTGCAGTTTACCCGTCAGCGGGATAAATTTCGCCCGGATCTTTGATAACAGGCTCGGTTTCACACCATTTATGTTGATTGGGCCCACCGCCAAGCTTGCGGTAAAAACAATTGTATCGGCCAGTGTGGCAGGCTATTCCGCCGATTTGTTGTACTTTCAGCAGAATAACGTCTGAATCGCAGTCCGTTCGAATATCAGACACTTTTTGAAAATGACCTGAAGACTCGCCCTTATGCCAGAGCTTATTGCGTGACCTCGACCAATAAACAGCCTGTCTGGTGTCAGCGGTTTTTTTCAGCGCCTCGCGATTCATCCACGCGACCATTAGAACGGCGCCGGTTTCTTCATCCTGTGCGATTGCCGGAATCAGTCCCTTTTCGTCCCACTTTAATTCATCAAGCCATGCGTCAGTTGTCATAAACGCACCTCTATACCTGCATCGCGCATGGCTTGCTTTGCCTCGGTAACCGTGTATTCACCAAAGTGAAAAATACTTGCCGCCAGCACTGCATCTGCACCACCCTGCTCTACCCCTGCAACCAGGTGATCCAGAGTACCCACACCACCGGATGCCACCACGGGCACTGAAACAGCATCAGCAATCGCACGAGTTAATGGCAGGTTAAAGCCGGCTTTAGTGCCATCGCGATCCATACTTGTCACCAGCAGTTCACCGGCGCCAAGTTCAGTCATTTTAACCGCCCATTCGATGGCATCGAGACCGGTCTGTTTACGCCCACCGTGAGTAAATATCTCCCAGCGCGGGGTCTCACCTTCTTTGTGAACCCCCTTGGCATCAATGGCAACAACAATACACTGACTGCCAACATGATCGGCGGCCTCTCTGACCAGTTCAGAATTGTGAACTGCCGCGGTATTGATACTGACTTTATCGGCTCCGGCGTTAAGCAGTTTGCGAATATCCGATACGGCTCTTACTCCGCCACCGACGGTAAGCGGAATAAAAACTTCTGATGCTACCTGCTCAACCACATGATAAATGGTTTCGCGATTATCAACACTGGCGGTGATATCAAGGAACGTGAGTTCATCGGCACCGGCATCGCCGTAACGTCGCGCGGCTTCTACCGGATCACCGGCATCGATGATATCGATAAAGTTCACGCCTTTGACAACACGACCATCATCGACATCAAGGCAGGGAATGACCCGCTTGGCAAGTCCCATCAGCTCGCAAGACCCGATAATGCTGAGTCAGCGCGCTGCTGTGCGACTTCGAGTTCAATGGTGCCGTCATACATAGCTCGACCGACAATAGCACCGGCAACACCATGAACTGCTATGCGGCATAGTCTGTCGACATCGTCGTAGGAGTTAACACCGCCGGAGGCAAACACCGGTATATCAATTTGCTTTGCCAGTGCAGCAGTTGCCTCTGAATTAAAGCCCCGCATCATACCGTCGCGTTCTATGTCTGTGTAGACAATACCACTGACACCAACGCCTTCAAAAGATCGAGCCAGCTCTATTGCATCCTGACCTGAATCTTCAGCCCAGCCACTCAGTGCGACCTTGCCATTGCGAGCATCGAGGCCAACGATAATTTGTTGTGGATGACTTTTACAGAGTCTCGTGACAATAGCTGGTTCCCGCACGGCCTGAGTACCGATAATGACCCATTGCACACCGGCATCGATATAACGCGCGGCAATATTTTCATCACGGATGCCGCCACCCACCTGCACCTGTAAATCCGGATAAGCCTTACATACCTCACGGATGATCTCTCCGTTACGCGGTTCACCGGCAAACGCACCGTCAAGATCAACGATATGCAGGCGGCTGGTACCCGCGTCAACCCATCGACCAGCGGTGGCAACTACATCGTCGGAGAAAACCGTGTCATCGTCCATGCGGCCTTGCCTTAAGCGCACGCACTGGCCATCCTTTAAATCTATTGCGGGTATTATTTGCATCGTTTTATTCTAAGGTCGCCATTCACTAAAATTTTTCAAAAGCTGCAGACCACTGTCGGCGCTTTTTTCCGGATGAAACTGCGTGGCGAATATATTGTCTTTTGCTATCGAGCTGCAAAAATCCACCAGATAAGCACTTTTTCCCGAAACTACCGAAACATCAGCGGGCTCAACATAGTAGCTGTGTACGAAATAAAAACGCGAGTTATCTTCTATCTTATGCCACAACTCGTGATCCACTGACTGAGCAACTTCATTCCATCCCATGTGCGGTATTTTGTACGCCTCTTGCCCTGTTAAACGGTTAAATCGGGAAACTTTACCAGCCACATAACCCAGACAAGAGATGCTGTCATTCTCATCACTGGATTCGAACAATACCTGCAGGCCCATACAGATTCCAAGAAATGGTTTGTTGTTGAAGGCATCGGCAAGCGGTTCGATCAAATCATAAGATCGCAGGTTTGCCATACAATCGCGAGCCGCCCCCTGACCCGGAAAAACAACCCGATCAGCAGAGTTAATAACCTGTGCAGAGGAGGTCACGCTAATCCGGGCTTTCGGTGCAACATGCTCCATGGCCTTGGCAACGGAGCGCAGATTCCCCATACCATAATCAACAATAGCAATGCTGGTCATTGGAAACTTATATTGTTAATAGCCAATGGAGTCATACGGGCGTCTACAACACACCCTTGGTGGAGGCAGGCTTGCCATCCAGCTTTTCATCTGTCTCTACAGCCATTCTGATTGCGCGACCAAAAGCCTTGAAGATAGTTTCTATCTTATGGTGTTCGTTATGCCCTTTGATGTTATCGATATGCAGTGTTACCCCTGCATGATTAACAAAGCCATGGAAAAATTCGTAGCATAACTCAACGTCAAATGTACCTACTTTTTGACGTTCGAAACTACAGTTAAAGTACAAGCCGGGTCGACCGGAGAAATCAATCACTACCCGTGACAGTGCCTCATCCAACGGAACATAAGCGTGTCCGTAGCGATTGATTCCGGTCTTGTCACCCAGTGCCTGAGCGAAAGCCTGACCGATAACAATGCCGGTATCTTCTACCGAGTGATGATCATCGATATGGGTATCACCATCACATTCAACAGTCAGATCAAGCATGCCGTGTCTGGCCAGCTGATCCAGCATATGCTCAAAAAAAGGCACACCAGTGGTGAACGTGCCTTTGCCACTGCCATCGAGCGCAAGATCTACTTTGATTTTGGTCTCGGAGGTGTTTCGGGAAATGTTTGCAGTACGTAGAGTCATTTATTTATTACCCGGTATTTATTACCCGGTTGAGGGAGCCGTTTCCTGCAACCAGAAGGTTACCGGGCCATCGTTTATCAGTTCCACCTGCATATCAGCGCCGAACTGACCGGTCTCAACACGGCAATCCAATTCACTGGCAAGGCCGACTAGTGTATCAAATAGCTGCCTGCCTTCGGAGGCAGATGCACCTTTACTGAATCCCGGTCGCAAACCTCGCCCGGTATCTGCCGTAAGCGTGAACTGCGGCACCAGCAACAGACCGCCACCGGCATCAAGCAGACTGAGATTCATTTTGCCATTTTCGTCTGCAAAGATTCGATAGCAGGAGATTTTGTGTAGTAATTTTGCGGCGATTGCCTCCGTGTCACCCGCCTCAACACCCACCAGCACCAACAGGCCTGCATCGATACTGCCAATCACACTGCCGCTGACTGTCACGCGGGAAGAACTCACCCTTTGTAGCAATGCAATCATTTTGAATCCGGAATTTGTCGGTGCTTTGCGGCTGAGTATTGTTGCAGGATTATTCGAACTGACATGAAGACAGGGCAATTTGCATAGAACAGTATGCCATGCCAGTATATCTGGTTATTAACCCGCCCCGCGACTTGTCTACACATACCACTCTGATTAACAAAGCCACCCTGACAAAAGCTCTGCTGCGTGTTCTCGCATTCCTGCCGCTCAGACTCAATCACTGCCTTGGCGCCTCTATTGGATGGGCCATTCGCACGCTATCTGTTCGCAATCGTAAAACGGTTCATCGCAATCTGGAACTGTGCTTTCCAAACCTGAGTCATGAGCAGCACGACAAACTGTTCAGGCAAAATTTCCTTGAGATCGGTAAAAACATTACCGAGCTGGCAGCATTCTGGTTTTGGCCTGAAGACCGTGTATGTAAGCTTGTAAAAGAGGAGGTCGGCCGTGATGATCTTGAGTATGCAAGATCACTCGGCAAGGGAGTCATCTTTGCATCACCGCACTTTGGTGCCTGGGAACTGTCCGGTTTAATGCTCTCAACCCAGGCCACGCTGCATATTATGTATCGACCGAATAGAAATACAGATCTCGATGCATTAACAATCGCATCACGGGAGCGCTTTGGCGGCCAATGCCGCGCAACCACCAAACGTGGTATCAGCCAGCTGGTTCGAGGACTGAAAAAAAACGAATCAATAGGCGTACTACCCGATCAGGAACCGGCTCAGGATCATGGTGTGTTCGCACCCTTTTTCGGTGTACCTGCCTATACGATGACTTTCATTAGTAATCTGGCGCGTAAAACCGGCGCGCCGGTAATCTTTGCTGTAGCGCAACGCATGCCGAAGGGACAGGGATACCGGATGCACTACATTAAACCTGATGACGATCTCTACCACGAAGATCCAGCTCGCGCTGCCGCAGCACTGAACAAATGCGTTGAGCAATGTGTTGAGATTGCACCCGCTCAATATATGTGGAACTACAAACGACTAAGAAAAAGCCCACCGGGTACACCCAAAAGATATGACTAACCAGTGATATAGATAACCAGCATGTTACGTTGCATGCCGTAATACTCGGTTAATAATACCCGCTAACCCGGACTATTCATGAAATGGCGAGCATATCGCGCAGAGATTTGGTTTCACAGTGAATTTTATTCTTGCGGCGAATACTTATTGATATTTGCAAAAGAAAAAATCCATCGTATAGCTATCTTAGGGTGGAATCAAAGATCAAGTGAGATGCCGTCAATTTCGTGAATAGTCCGGGCTAAG
>CAZKAQ010000001.1:0-104860 GCA_964550655.1 uncultured Granulosicoccaceae bacterium | reverse complement strand
AGGTTAAGTGGCACTGAAAGTTTTACTGCCACCTGCTAAGCAGTGCTGCCTTGCAGACGCGCAAGCGGTTTTTCATTAATAGGCCAGTGGACGATAGCGGCAATCACTCCGACTATCACCCCGGCCCACCACATGCTGTCATAGGATCCGCTGCTATCGTAAAGTCGACCGCCAAGCCAGACACCGATAAAGCTTCCAATCTGATGACTCAAAAACACCACACCGAATAGTGTGCCGAGATATCGAATACCAAAGACCTGTGCCACAATACCCGTGGTTAAAGGTACGGTAGATAACCATAGCAACCCCATTATTGCCGCAAAGGCGTAGATAACCAGCTCTGTTTTCGGCAGTAACAACAGGGCCGTAATGACTATCGCACGGGCTAAATAAATAAAACTCAACCCGGATTTCTTACTGAAGCGCTGCCCCGCTATACCAGACAATAAAGAGCCTGCAATATTAAACAAGCCAATTATGGCCAGCGACCAGGCACCTACATGAGCCGCGAGACCAATATCTTTGATGTACGATGGAAAGTGCACTGTGATAAACGCCACATGAAAACCGCAGACAAAAAAACCAAGCGTCAGCAACACAAACCCCCGGTGCCCGAAAGCCTCAGACAAGGCAGCGCTTAGTGTCTGTTCATTCTCTGTGTTTGTTCCGCCACCACCTGTCGCGGGCAGCAGCATCGCAAGCGGAATCAACAACATCACAATGGCGGCTTGCAGCACCAATGCCTGCTGCCAGCCAAAGGCGGTGATAAACCCCTGACTCAGTGGTGAAAAAAATACTTGGCCAAATGACCCCGCCGCGGTGCCGAGCCCCAACACCATTGAGCGCCGTTCTACTCCAACTACCCGTGCCATGGCGGCCATTGCCAGTGAAAACGCAGTGAATGCCACGCCGGTGCCGGTAATCATACCGGCCATCAAATGAAACATGCCACTGGTCTCAGCGACAGACATGCCGTAGATACCGGTGAAATAAATAAACGCACCAAACAGAATAACCCTCGATGCACCATATCGATCAGCCAGCGCACCGGCAATTGGCAAACAGATACCCCACATCAGATTTTGTATTGCCAGCGCCAGTGAAAATGTCTCACGCGTCCAGCCGCGGGTAGCCGTTAAGGGATCGAGATAAAGCCCGAAAGTCGAGCGCGCACCAAATCCGATCATAGCGATCAGACAACCCGCAATGATAACCACCACAGGAGTACGCCAGCCGGTTACTACAGACTTAGTCATAAAATTCTCTCATTTCAGATCTGATTCTGCGCTCAGAATGCCCCGGAGGCAATGTCTGCCTGTACAGGCGCTAACAAACACACAGCGAGAATCAACATAAGACAGCGCTGTCTATGAACAACAACCGCCCGGCCCCACAACACAGCCCACATAACGCATCTTTATTCACACCGAACTATCTGGTACAACAGGTTGAGCAGCGAACTAAAAGGCCGGCCGACCCCGATACAGAGCCAATAATATGAAACAAACAGCACACAGTCGAACCCTTGTAGCAACTTCGCAAGCGATTCCCGGATACATTTTTAAAACCGGGCACTGTTTTTTTAAAATATGGATGTTCGCTTTACTATGGCTGGCCACAACAACGAGCCACGCAGATACAGCTGAAGACATAAGCCTGCAACCGTCACCGTCGCTGACCCCCCGACAAGTGGTTACCTTCCAGCTCAACGCGCTACGGCAAGCCTCCGACGCCGGCATTAGTGCCACCTTCAGATTTGCCTCACCGGAAAATCGCAGAGTAACCGGCCCGGTAGAACACTTCGCAAGACTGTTCGACTCTGCACAGTATCAGCCAATGCTCAACAACCGCGGCACCGAAGTTAAACTTGTCAGCAACGACGGCTTTAACGCAAAATTATTGGCGGGTGTGGTTGATCAGAGCGGAGAACTGCACTGGTATAGCTTTAGACTATCCCGCCAGTCAGAACCACCTTATGAAAACTGCTGGATGACCGACGCCGTACTGGCTGTGCCCCATCCGGGAGATTCTGCCTGAACCGCCATAAGTTAAATCGCCCGGCATATTTACCCTTACCACCAAAATAACCCAAGCAAAAATAACCCGATAATGACAAATAAAAAAAACCGTGTGGCGATTGTAGGTGCCTCTGGTTACACCGGCTCGGATCTGATCCGTCTGGCACTCAGGCATCCGCACATTTCAATTGATGCATTGACCGGTGCCACCCATGCCGGTAAATCAATCGATGAAGTTTTTCCCCATCTATCCGGTTGTGGTCTGCCAGCTCTGGTCACCAATGAAGAGGTTAACTGGAATTCCATAGACACCGTCTTCTGTGGACTGCCACATGCGACCAGCCAGAAAGTGATCAAGTCACTACCGGCACACCTGAACATTATTGACATGTCAGCAGATTTTCGGCTGCGAGACAAAGACACCTACGAAACAACCTATGGAAATCCACATGCGGCAACAGAGCTTCAGAAAATTGCTGTCTATGGTCTGTCAGAACACTATCGCGAAGACATTAAAAATACCCGTCTGGTAGCGTGCCCCGGTTGCTACCCGACCGCAACTCTGCTGTTGCTGCTGCCACTGGTGAAGGAAGGACTGATCGATGCAACTGATCTAATTATCGATGCAAAGTCCGGCGTCACCGGTGCCGGGCGCGCACTTAAACAGAACACGCTTTTTAGCGAGGCCGGGGAAGGTATGGGGCCTTATGCTATAGCGCAACATCGGCATGCGCCGGAGATCGAACAAGAAATAACCCGTGTGGCCGGACAAAATATCACGGTAAACTTTACCCCTCATCTTATTCCCATGAGTCGCGGTGAACTTGTAACCTGTTACGCAAAGCTTACTGACGGCAACAGCAGTGCACAATGCAGAGAAGCGCTGAATGAATTTTATAACGATGACATATTCATCAGCCTTTCACCAAATGGTGTATACCCACAGACACAGTTTGTCAGAGGTTCTAACAAAGTTATGCTTAACGCATATGATGACCGTATCGAAAACAGAGTCATTTTAATAGCAGCACTTGACAATCTGGTGAAAGGTTCTTCGGGACAGGCGCTACAGAACTTTAACATCCTGGCTGGCTATGATGAGGCAATCGGACTGGAGCAAATTGCCTTATTCCCGTAAGCTGAGTAATGATGGATCAGTTCTTCGTTGTGATATAACAGAGTCACTACTTTCAAATTTCGGGGGAGATCATGAAAGCACTGAAGTATTACGGGGTTAAAAACCTTACATTTCGAGGAACACCTCTGACTGTTTCTATGGCCCGAGCGCGCACCGCAGCTCATGCAGCGGTTCGGGCCGCCACACTGGCAACCGCACTGGGCAGCCTCGGTATCAACAATGCCGTCGCCCAAACCACAGTGCAGGTTACAGGCGGCGCCGAATCACAAAGTAGTATTCAGGTTGACGTCGAGACCTGCCAGGCACTGAGTGACAGCACAGCTCTGGATCAGGAATCTATCAGGACACGCCTTGCCTGCTACAACAGGGATCTGGCACACCTCAACAAACTGGTCACACAACTAACAACCGAACGCGATGAACTCATCGCCAACAACAAGAGTCAGTCGAAATCCATTGAGGAACGAAAGCGCGAACTGTCTGATCGTCAGGATGCAATGCAGCGACTCGAAGCACGGGCCGCTGATTTAAGAACACAAGTTGACGAAATCACAGCAGAACGCGATCAGATGCGTGAGCAACTTTTTAATGCCATATCCGCAGGCAAAGACAAGCCTGTTGAGATAGAAGCAAACAAAAAACTGTTTGAGAACTTCTCACAATCCTATGTCAGTCTGACCAACGAAATCGCAGATTTGCGCAAACGACTGGAAGATTTTGAAACCAGTTATACGGCGCTGAGTGATGAACAACTCGCGACACAAATAAATAACCAGCAACTGCAGTCAGAAAAACAAGACCTGGCCGGGCAAATCACCAGCCTTGAAGAATCAGTGGCGAATCTACAAACAGAAAAGGGAGCATTACAGGCAGATTTAAACAACGCCAACCAAAAGCTTGAGGCCGTTAAAGCACAGCTGCTAGCCAACTCCGGGATCATGCAACAACAATTGAGCGAAATTTCAAGTCTCAAGACAACGCTTGCGGAATCCGAAAAGCAACGTAGCGAACTTGAATCAACTATTGCATCACTGAATGAAAAACATCTGCTCGAGATCACCGCACTAAACAAGCAGACCGAGGCACTGAGCACCGAAATCGAAACTCTTAAACAACAGCAACTCGCTCTGCAGAGTGAATCCGCTAAAGCTGCTGACGAACAAAACGATACGATCGCCGCAAACAACGCAGAAATCGCCAGTCTGAACGACGCCAGAAAAACTCTCAACGAAGAACGTGAAACATTAATCACGAAAATCACCGCACTTGAGAAATCGCATCTTGAGCAGATACAAACCTTTAAAGGTCAGACCGGCAAACTGGAAGAGCAAATAGCAACCTTAAACACAGACAAAGCTGATCTTGGATCACAACTGCTAATCACAGAAGAAGATCTACACAACTCGCAGATACAGAACGAAGAACTCACCGCAAGCGTAGAGTCTCTTGAGCAGACGCTGAATCGTGCCATAGAAGAGCAAAAAATTCTTCAGGCCAGATTAGTTGAAACCGAAAATAAGCGCAGCCAGGCAGATGCCAATCTTGCATCTCTAAAAGACAACGCAGAAACACTCACTTCACTACTCGCTATGAGTCGTGCACATAGCGAAAACGCCAATGCAACACTGGCAGAACTGCAGGCCGAGATAAATGAAGCAGATTTACATCTTGAGAAAAAACAGCAGGAACTCAAGGCGTTGCTGGAAGAGAAAACCCGCATTGAAAACAAATCCAAAGCAATGGCAAGTAAGGCGCGGGCTGAGGCAGATGCAATTGAAAAATCACTGTATGACGCTGGCCATGAAACGGTAAAAGTCACCGTTAGCAATGACAATAATATTGATATCCTGCTCGGCTCGAGCCAGCTCTTCCGCACGGGCAGTGCGAGACTGAGTGACACCGGGCAACAGGTGCTGCGTGATTTGGCAGAAACTTTCGCACTGGCCGACGAGAGACGCATCATGATCAGTGGCCACTCGGACAACGTACCGCTCGGCACCAAGCTTGTAGATCGGTATAAAGACAACTGGGGCTTGTCAATGGCACGGGCACTTTCTACCGCCAATTTCTTATCCGACCAGGCAGATATCGACGCAGACCGCATGACAGTCAGCGGATTCGGCGCCACTCAGCCAGTCGCAGACAATGAAACCGCAGAAGGGCGACAACAAAATCGGCGGGTTGAGGTTTCTCTGGTGGCTGCAGATAACGTAACAACCATCGCTCAGTAATAACGGGCAACCCTTACCAGTTGTCAGACAGGTTACCGGGCTGAAATTGGCTTATGAAAAAGCTGCGATAAGTTGAATCTGACAGACCTTCTTACTGGTGGCTTTGTGGTTTGAAACTCCCCATCCCTTTCAAAGATGTGAGGAGGAATAGGGTTATGTCTGAAGTGCTTCGAGCTTACGCGCTGAGCGCTCGAGAGTGTCACCCCACATGACAACGCTGCCGTCACTTTTCAACGCCACACTATAGTACGCACCAGCTGTCACATTTACTGTGTTGACGAGGTCTTGCGGCACATCGCACTGACCGAATTTGTTACTACCCCAGGCATAGACAGAACCGTCACTGCGCAATGCGATACTGTGGTACCGACCTGCTGTAACCATGACAATATCACCCAGTGAATCCGGCACAGAGGTTTGCCCGTGGCGATTACAGCCCCAGGCCACTACCTTGCCCGTGGCAGTAAGCGCCAGACTGTGTTTGTATCCTGCACTGATTGCTGTAATACGACGAATATTCGCTGGTACATCAGACTGACCATAGGCGTTGCATCCCCACGCCACGACAGCACCATTTTGCTGCAGACCAAGACAGTGAGATCCACCGGCGGCAACACTCACAATGTTCATTAAAGGGGTATTTTGGTTTGTAATCATCTTGCCACTAGCGTTTTATACTTCGGTTTTTCGGTGTAAATCCGTCATTTAACGTAAACGCTAACGACACATCATTGGACTTCATGCAGGATGACAGACCGGAACGCAATTGATAAGCGCTGCGGCAGTAACATTTGAATGGTTTACATTAATCCACAGTCCGGGAGTCGGTCTGACGCGCCACTCAGGAAATATCACACAACGTGCCAAGGTTGCCAGTTCAACGTTACCGACGTCAATATAACCAGCAGAAGTCTGACCGCAAATAACGCCTTAGTAATGACCAGGTACCAACGACTGATCAAGAATAGATTCAAGAGAATCATGCTCTGCAACAAAGTGCCCGTCGCTGATTTCCTGCAACTCGGGGCGGTAGTCAAATGCCTTCAAAGCCAGCTTTCCCGGCATAAATCTTAGAACAGACCGGGGATCGGTTGGAGACGGAAGCTCGCCCGGCAGGCGCAGTCTTTGTCTCTGTCGTTCGACAACAGGATCCGGAATAGGCACAGCAGAAATCAGTGCCTGAGTATAAGGATGCTGCGGGTGATTACAGATCGTATCACTGTTACCCAGCTCCACCACTCGCCCCAGATAAATCACCATGATTCTGTCTGACATATCTTTCACTACGGACAAGTCATGCGATATAAAAAGCATTGACATACCATACTCGGATTGAAGATCCTTAAGCAGCTCAATAATCTGTGCCTGAATGGACACATCAAGAGCAGACACGGCTTCATCACAAACCAGTAGTTTCGGCTGGTTGATCATCGCACGTGCAATACCGACTCGTTGATTCTGCCCTCCCGAAAGCTCGTGTGGATAACGGTTGACCAGTTCCGGTTCAAGCCCGACCCGATGCATCATTGCGCTGACTCGCTGACGAATTTCATTGCGTGTAAGCTCATGGTTGTAAGTACGCAGCGGCTCGGCAATGGAATCTGCAATGGTCATTCTTGGGTCGAGGCTTGCAAACGGATCCTGAAAAACAATCTGCATATCACGACGAGCTTCTTTAAGTTCAGTCTTGTTGAGTGTGTCAAGTCTGGTGCCGAGCCACGAGACGCTGCCGCCATTAGCAGCAATCAATTGCAACACTGCTCTGGCAAGCGTAGATTTACCACAACCGGATTCACCAACAATGCCCAGTGTCTCGCCTGCATGTAACTTAAAACTGACTCCGTCAACAGCGCGCAAGGCAACATTGCGGCTAAACAGTCCCGCACTCGCTTTAACTGGAAAATGAACTTTAATATCGCACACATCGAGCACGCAATCTGACAAATCAGTAGCAACAGCAGATTGACTCTTAACTGTATCAAGGCGAGGCATTGCATCTAACAGCGTACGGGTGTAGTGATTTTCAGGAGTCGCGAATATCTGCTCCACTGGCCCCTGCTCTACAAATTCACCGAAGCGCATAACCTGCACACGATCGCACAATCGAGCCACGACTCCCATATCGTGGGTAATCAGTGCTATAGCGGTATTGTGTTCACGCAGCATGTCCGCCATCAGATCCAGCACATCTGCCTGCACGGTTACATCGAGCGCGGTAGTCGGTTCATCTGCAATTAACAACGCAGGCTCACACAACATCGCCATCGCGATCATGACTCTTTGTCTCATGCCACCGGAAAGCTCATGCGGGTACTGCTTCAATCTGCGTGCAGCGTCGGGAATGCGCACCCTGTCGAGCCACTCAAAACAAAGCTGTTGCGCTTGTCTTGAACTCAAGCCCCGGTGTGTTTTCAGCACTTCTGCCATCTGCTGACCGATTCTTAAGTGTGGTGTCAATGCAGTCAGGGGATCCTGAAATATCATTCCCACTTTGTCACCACGTACCTGATTGAGTGCAGGCAACGGGATATTCAGAATTTGCTCACCGTTTAACTTAACTGAACCGCTGGCTTTGCCGTTGCCTGCGAGCAGGCCGAGGGCTGCGAGAAACGTTTGACTCTTACCGGAACCTGACTCACCAACCACACCCAGGCACTCGCCCTGCATGATATCCATTGAAACACTGCGTACGGCTTCAACGACTCCATCTGTGGTATCAAATGAAACATTTAGATTGTCTATCGACAGTACACTCATATCAGCGGTCTTTTGGATCAAGCGCATCACGCAGACCATCACCAATAAAAAACAGGGTAAAGGTTATCGCCACATAGAAGAACAGCGGAAACAGCAGTTGCCAAAGCGTGCCGTATCCCATGGTACCCGCACCTTCACTGATCAATGCACCAAGAGACGTATAAGGTTCTGAGATACCCAGTCCGAGAAAAGAAATAAAGCTCTCGGCAAATATAAGCTCCGGTACCAGCAATGACGCATAAACAATCACAACACCTATAAGGTTCGGCATAATGTGCCTGACGATAATCATTACTTCTGAAACACCACCCGCACGTGCTGCTTCAATAAATTCGCGATTCTTCAACGCCAGTGTCTGCGCTCTAACAATACGCGACATAGTCAGCCACGACACCGACCCGAGTGCTATGAACAACGTAGTGAACGAGCGGCCAAAAACCACCAAAATAAGAATAACAACCAATGTCATCGGCACCGAATAGAGGATATCGACAATCCTCATCAGGATACTGTCAACGCGTCCTCCGAAGTAACCGGCAGTAACACCCCAGGTGGTACCGACAAACAAAGCCATCATTGTACCGATAAAACCAACCATTAAAGAGGTGCCCGTTGCCTGAATTGTACGTGAGTAAAGATCACGACCCAGTTCATCAGTACCAAAGTAATGCCCGCTATCAATAGAAGGTGCTCCCTGAACTGCGATATCACCCAGCGCGTCCCAGTCAATCTCCTCGTTGTTCCATTTGGCGAACGCAGGCCCGATCAATACAAACAGTATCATTGCCGCCAGAAAGAACACACAAAACAACGCCGCCCTATTGCGTATGAATCGATCCAGTGCATCGCGCGCCAGTGACCGACCACGATTGCCGGATACCGCTGAGATGTTTTCAGCAATCGACTCTGCTTTTTTAGATCTTCCAAACATCACTGGAATCTAATCTTCGGATCAAACCACGCATAGGCGAGATCGGTAAGTAGATTCACTAAAACAGTAAGCACACCATATAAAATAGTTATACCCAGCAACACAGCGTAATCGCGAGTCAGAGCCGCACTGACAAAATACTTACCAAGGCCACCCGTTGAAAAATAAATATCGATAAAAACCGAACCGGTGATCACATACACAAATACCGGCCCAAGATAAGACACAACAGGCAGTAAGGTGGGCTTTAGCGCGTGTCGCCAGATAATTCTGCGTTCAGACAAACCCTTGGCTCGTGCGGTTCGAATAAAATTTGAGTTAAGTACTTCAAGCATTGCTGAGCGCGTAATTCTGGTAATAGAACCTATGAAAGAAGTCGAAAGCGCTATCACCGGCATAATCAAATAAGGCCATTGTCCGCCATTCCATCCCCCACCGGGCAACCAGGCCAGCCACAGGGTAAAGATCAGAATCAACAATGGACCCATAATAAAATTCGGTAGCGCCTGTGCAAAAACACCCAGTGACACAGCGATATAATCCAGCCAGGTGTTGTGCCTTATTGCAGCTGCCACACCCAGTGAAACACCCGCGAGAGTAGCAACAATAAATGTCAGTGTGCCGTATGTCAGGGTGATAGGCAGCCCCTGCGATATGATGTCGTTAACATCGCGGTCTTTAAATACAAAGGATGGCCCGAAATCAAAGCGCAGGACTATGTTACAAAGGTAGTCCCACAACTGTTTCCACAGTGGCTGATCAAGACCATAACGCGCCTCGATATTGGCTAATACCTCCGGCGGCAACGGACGTTCCGATGTAAACGGCCCACCTGGGGCTGCGTGCATGAGAAAAAAGCTTGCAACAATCAGTATCAGAATTGTCGGAATAGATCCGAGTATGCGCCGGATTGTGTAACCAAACATATTCAGTCCGGATTATTCATCAACGATAGCGAGCATGTTGTGCAGAGATTCGTTTTCACAATATCTCATCCGCCAGACTATAGACCGGTGCTAACGCTTGATCTATAGCGAACCATCTATTCAGCAATTTTATAAAGATTTTTTGAATACCAGTTCTGCTCTACGTTATCTACCGGCCAGTTACCGACATCACTGTCCATCATGTAGACACCTGCATAGTGATAAATTGGAATCACCGGCATTTCTTCGGCAATGATCTTTTCAATCTGCGTGTAAACAGAGGCGGTATCACTGCTTGTTTTCGCTTTATCAAGCAACGTGTCGAGCTCCGGGTGACTGAACTTGCCATCATTATAGCCACTCTCGCTATCGAGCAGATCAAGGAAGGTAGAGGCTTCATTATAGTCACCACACCACGCACCACGGGCAAGCTGAAAATTCTGATTGCCACGAGTTTCGAGAAATACTTTCCATTCCATGTTAGCCAGAGTTACTTTGGCTCCGAGTTTCTGCTTCCACATCTGGCTCATCGCCACAGCGAGTTTTTTGTGTGCGTCTGATGTGTTGTAAGTCATTTCAAAACTCAATGGTTTATCGGCGCTAAAACCCGCTTCACGCAATAGCTCTTTTGCTTTTGCGTCACGTTCAGTCTGGCTCATACCAGCCATCTCAAGGCTGGGTGGAGTAAAACCTGCAACAGCTGAGGGGGTGAAGGTATAAGCTTCAGGCTGACCACCTGCGAGTATTTTTTCAGTGATAATTTTCCTGTCAACGGCCAGAGCCAGTGCCTTGCGTACTCGCACATCCTTGAATTCTTCCGGCCCTGAATCACTCAGATTAAAGGTATAATAGTAATTGCATAATCGCGGGAAGCTAATAGCCTCTTCAGGATGTTGTCTCCGAAGCCTTGGGAACTGGCCTGCCGGTACCTCTGTGCGATCAAGCTCGCCTGCAAGATAACGAGTTAAAGCAACGTTCTCATCGTTAATCACCAGCGCAACAGTTCTTTCAAGAGTAGTATTTTTATTATCCCAGTACATCGGGTTACGCTCGCGAACTGAACGCTCGTTAGGCAGGTGCTCTGTTAGCACGTAAGCTCCGTTGGAGACAATATTTTCGGGCCGGGTCCAGTTATCACCATGCTGCTCTATTACTTTGCGCGGCGCCGGAAATGTAGTCGCATGTGTAGTCATGCGGGGAAAGTAAGGCAGCGGTGAAGAAAGTGTCACTTCAAACGTAAGATCATCCACTGCTCTGACGCCAAGTGCATCTACCGGCTGTTCACCCTTTATGACTGCATCGGCATTATCAACAGACATCAACTCCATATACCACTGATAAGGCGATGCCAGTTGAGGATCTGCTGCACGTTGCCAGGCATAGACAAAATCATCGGCAGTCACACGATCACCATTTGACCACTTCGCGTTGTCACGCAACGTAAAAGTATAAACAGTTTTGTCATCATTGACTGTGTAGCCAGTCGCCACACCTGGCACCAGTGTGCCATCAGAGTCCTGATTCATCAGCCCTTCAAATAAATCCCGAACAACCTCTGCACCGGAAACATCTTCAACAATCTGAGGATCAACAGAGGTAAACTCGTCCAGCATTCGATAGGTGAACGTCTGGTCTTCAGCAAGTTTTACATCTGACGGAATATGTTTATCTGCGGCGGCCGCACCAAACAATACGATATTGTAAATTAGTGCTGACAGACTTAATTTAATGGTGTTTTTCACAGGATCTCCCGCGCTGGATATGCAATTTTTATACGAGCAGAGGTGATATAGGCGCCACACTACCCCAATTAGCAGCATATCGCGCAACACTATTTATGTATAGCAGACAGCAACACCATACAGAAATGAACCGGTACACAAGCAAAACAATCTATCGTCGGTTTTCAGCCGGCTGCAAATTGCTCAAACGCCGTTGTAATCTGTGCGCTGTTGCAGCGTGCAGCAGATTGCAGATATTGCATTGCATTCAGCGCGGCATCGTGTGCCTGCTGACTGGATCCGGCAACACAGTCTTCAACAACTCGACAAAAGTAATCATTCTGATGTGCATCGACGAATGTGTAATGCACGCATACGTCGGTATGTCCGCCGATCAGAATCAAAGTATTTGCCTTCAGACCTTTTAGCAAAATCTCAAATTCAGTACCAAAAAAACAAGAGTATCGCCGCTTTCGAATAAAGTAGTCGTCATCTCGCATACCAAGAGCCGGATCTATCTCTGTACCCGGATCACCTTCCAGTAAGTGAATACCTTCAGCACCGTCGAGCTCACGGCCAAAATCAATGCAATCGCGCCGGTGCGCTTCCTGAAAAAATACTATCGGTATGTTTGCATCACGTGCCGCCTCGACTATCAACGGCGCTCGATCCATATAATCCTGATAGTCCGTCATAAACGGTATTGCAGATGATCCGCCCTCTGCAGAATCTCCACCCTGTATATCTATCACGACCAGTACAGGATTACCCTCAATCAACGCTCGCTCTGCCGTCGACAAGGTCCGCTCCTCATTATTGACATCAGGCCAGTCTAACAGCTGGCAATCAGCGTAGCGGAAAAAAGTATTTAACTATTGCGCAACTCAAAAGTTACGCACCGCGTCTATAAATCAAACGAGTTTCAGAGACAGAGCTCTTCAAAACCGCACAGATTGCTATTCAAAAAAACTGACACGCGACTGCGGTTCTTTTTCTTCCAGGGTTGCATTTGATCTGTCGGCATCCACTTCGCCGGGCGTGTTGCCAGCAATCTGACGGTAGGAATTATAAAGCAGGATGCCTGATGCAATCACTGCAATACCCAGTACCAGAGGAATCAACCGACTGGTTGGTGAACCGCAACTCGGGCAAACTGAATCTGCTGCGGTAATTTTGGCATCACATCTACTGCAGTATACGCTGGCCATTATTCGACTCCTTGACATATTGAACATCAGACGCCGACTAGTTCAATATGAAGTAATCTAAATCTGCCGAAAAATGGCTAAGAATGGCGTTACTAAAGGTATTCCCAGAAAATACAGCAAAGACCCCGCCAAACTGGCTTCAAATACTCAACAAGAAATTTCCAACAAGCATAGTTGTCAGAATTTCCATGACGATTGAAACAGGCATCCCTGCGAATTACTAACAATTTCCAGAACAATACCATGGCAGACAGCGTACAACATGAGTAACCCCCGGCGGCAACGCAACAACTTAAATTCACACAATTTGCAGATCCCGGAGCCACTCACCCTTGTACAACCGGCCCATCGATTGCATCAGTCGTCGATGCATTTCATCTTAAAATTCGCGTTCACAGCCTTATTGCTGAGCAAAACAGGTTACGCAAACGCCGAAACCCTCCTGAGCGAATTCAAACCCTGCAGAATCGGCAGCGTACCTATGTCGGTGTCTGCAGAATGTGCTGAGCTTACGGTGTCATTTACACATGACCTGACAGCTGGCTCGACTGGCAGCACCGCAGGCGTCTCCGAGGCGCAAAAGGAAATTCCACAAACTCTGACACTGGCTATTGCAAAAATATCCGCACGCTCGAATCAGCCAGCGCAGGATCCGGTCACTTTGCTGGCTGGCGGACCGGGTCAGTCAGCTACCGACTCCTGGCCACAAATTCAGGCTGCTTTCTATCCAATACTGGCTAATCGCGATGTCTACCTGATTGATCAGCGCGGCACCGGTAACTCTGCACGCATGGACTGCGATTCACCACCTGCAGAGCAAAGCATGTCGCTTGATCCAGAAGTAGTACAACGTACAGCAAAGCAATGTTTCGATAAACAAACGCTGGCTACCGAGTGGTTCACCACGAGTGTTGCAGTCAGAGATCTGGATGCGGCACGCGACGCGCTGGATATCGAGCAGTGGAATCTGTACGGCGTATCGTACGGCACTCGCGTAGCGCAACATTATCTGCGCCGCTACCCCGAGCGCACACGCAGTGTCATACTGGATGCTGTTGTAGCACCACAAAAACCGTTGGGTCCCGAAATACCTTTATACGCCCAGATCGCACTCGACGCATTGTTTGAACGCTGCAGCAACAGCGACGGCTGTGCTCAGGCGTTTCCGGAACTTGCAAAAATCACCAACCAACTGTTTGACTCATTAAACGACACACCACGAACAGTTCAATTTGAAAATGTTTCACACGGTACGCTGGAATCAATGGAATTTAGCGCCGAACATCTTGCAAGCACAGTACGTTTGTTAAGTTATTCATCGTACGGTACTGCAATACTGCCATCCATGCTTTACGATGCCGCAATCAACAATAACCTCGCACCGTTCGCCCGTCAGTCAAACATGTTGACCAGGCAGCTTGGCGGCTCACTGGCTACGGGCATGCACTCTACGGTGTTCTGCACTGAAGATGCCCCGAGAACATCCGAGATAGACAAATCACAGCTGCAAAAATCGTATCTGGGCGATTCAATCATTGATACTACCAGAGCTAACTGCGACCCCTGGCCTGTCGGTGTTATTGATAACGATTTCTTTGAACCGGTTGTCAGTGATGTACCTGTGCTTGCCTTATCCGGTGCGGTAGACCCAATCACACCACCTGCCTATGCAGCGCTTGCTATCGAGTCACTCAGTAACTCGCGTCATATTGTCAACAAACACCAGGGCCATACACAGGCTCCGTTGGGCTGTATGCCAACAATTATGTCGCAGTTTATCGAAACCGCTAACCCCGAAAGCCTGAATGTTGAATGCCTTGAACGCTTGTCACCACCTGCATTGTTTATTGATGCAAACGGCCCGCTGCCATGATAGTCGCTGACAATTTAAGTAAAACTTTTATTGGAGTTCCGGGTCAGCCCTCCAGACGTGTAGTGGCCGTAGAATCAGTAAGCTTCAAAGCAGAAGACGGTGGAATCACCGGTCTGCTCGGGCCCAATGGCGCGGGCAAATCTACCACACTGCGGATGCTTGCAACGCTGATACATCCCGACTCGGGCAGTGCGGTAATCGATGGCCATTCAGTCACCGAAAACGTTCTGGCCGTGCGTCAGCATTTGGGCTTCATGCCGCATAACGCTGGTATATATCCCAGACTCACCACTCGTGAAAATATCAGTTACTACGCTCGGCTGTGTGGTTTAGCAAAAAAAACAACCAACAAACGTGTAGATGAGCTGGTACATCTGCTCGATATGGAAAAGTTTGCCGACCGACGCACTGCAGGCTTTTCACAAGGCCAGAAAACCAAGGTTGCACTGGCCAGAGCACTGGTTCATCGACCACAGACTATCTTACTTGATGAACCCACCAACGGATTGGATGTCATGGCCACGCGAGGTTTACGCCAGATTATTCAACAGCTCGCAGAGACCGGGCATTGCATCGTTTTTTCAAGCCACATAATGCAGGAGGTCGCAGCCCTTTGCGATGAGATAGCCATTATTTCAGAAGGCAAAATCTCGATAACGGGTACACTGGATTCACTACTCAGAACCACCGGTCAGGTTTCACTTGAAGATGCATTTGTCAGCGCTATTGGAGGTGAGCTGTGAATGTAGTGGTAATCCTGTGGAAAGAAATTGTTGATAATTTACGCGATCGTCAAACAGTATTTTATGCATTACTGTTTGGGCCGGTTCTATTGCCACTGCTTATCGGCGGTGGTCTGATAGCCAGTCTAAAGCAGGCTACGGTAAGTTTTGAAAAACCTGCGGCACTGGCTGTAAGCCATGCCGATCGCGCACCTAATCTAATGCAGTTTCTAATTTCCAATAACTATCAAATTGAAACCGCACCGGAAGACATACAAGACAGCGTCCGACGCAGAGATGTCGCAGTAATTCTGGAAGTGCCGGAAGATTTTGCAAGCTTGCTGCGAGACGGTCATCCGGCACCACTAATCATCCACGTTAATGACGGTGACAAACAATCAACCAAAGAAGCGCGTAAAGTATATACCGTACTAAACGCTTACTCACAAACCATTAACGCATTGCGGATGCAGCATCGCGGCATAGACCCGTCTGTGTTCGATAGCATCAATATAAGATTGCAGGATGTATCTTCTGACGGTTTTCGCGGTCAGATACTCGCCTCAATACTTCCATTTCTGTTAATTGTTGCGATGGTTATGGGTGGTTTTTATCTTGCCATTGATACTACGGCAGGTGAACGAGAGCGACAATCACTGGAACCCTTATTAAGTCTGCCAATCGCACGTTATAAATTGGTGTTCGGAAAATTTCTCGCTGTGCTTTTCTTTGTCGGCATATCGAGCATACTGACTGCGATTAATTTGTATATAGTTTTTCGGTTTCTGTCACCGGAAGCCGCTGATGGCATTTTAAGTTTTGATGCACCGACAATCACAAAAGCGTGGTTGCTGGCCAGCCCGTTGATATTCTTCATATCGGCATTATTGATGACAGTTGCCGCCAACACCCGAAGCAGCAAAGAAGCGCAAACCTACCTCGGTCTTATAATGATATTTCCGATGGCACCATTTTTTATTTTGCAGTTTATCAATATAAAATCTGCCAACCTTACCATGACACTGCCAATGCTCAGCCAGTACCAGCTACTGGAACGCATTGTACTGAAGGATTCTATTAACACTACCCACATTATACTTTCTGTGGCGGGTACTTTGTTGTCGGCCGCTCTGCTCTACTACCTTTCAGTCAGACTGTACTCACGGGAAAAATTTCTCTAGTACGGATTGCTGGCCTGTAGATGCACAGATCAACATAACCTTTGACCGGGTAATTGATACCCCTTTTCAGGGACACTTCAATCAGGCGAAATTCCAGTACTGGAATTTTTAGCCATTGATTAAAACTGTATCCACTTTCAAAACTGACGTAATCGCGAAAGCACAGGTGGTTACATGGCTATAAATTAGAAGAGTCATAATCTAATCTTCCGACAGAGGAGTTTAATTCCTCTGCTCCAGTCGCTCCACGGACAATACGGTGAGTACCAAATGCTCCAATCGGAAATAGCCTCTGGCTTTAACCGGAACCCGGCCAGCTCTTTTTCACTCAATGCCGATGCCTACACCAGGCAAAGCTGGTTTGACAAAGACACTCAGCAAATAATTAAAAAAACATGGCAATGGGTCTGCCATGTTGAAAAAACACGACACCCGGGCTCCTATATCACTGTTGAAATCGCAGGCCAGCCTGTTGCTGTAGTACGTGATAAAACTGGTGAACTGCGTGCCTTTTATAACGTTTGTAAGCATCGGGCTCACCATTTACTTTCAGGTGAAGGAAAAACATCACTGATTGTATGTCCCTACCATGCCTGGTCCTACAGACTCGACGGTAAATTGCAGGGCGCACCTCACACACAGAATCTGAATCAATTCAACAAAGATGAAATCTGCCTTGATCAAATACAAGTGGAAGAATTCTGTGGTTTTGTTTTCGTCAATCTCGACCCTGCAGCACAATCACTGGCTGCACAGTCAGGTGACTTACAAAACGAAGTCATGCACTGGGCACCCGATGTAGCCGATCTTACTTTCGGTCACCGCCTGAGCTACGATATAAAATCTAACTGGAAGAACGTTGTCGATAATTTTCTTGAATGCTACCACTGCCCGGTTGCACACAAAGACTTCTGCAATTTGGTAGATATGGATACCTACAAGGTAACCACACATGGTATCTATTCCAGCCACATGGCGGACGCCGGAAACTCACCTAACAGCGCATATAACGTAGCTGACGCCACGGTCAAAACTCATGCAGTCTGGTGGTTGTGGCCAACTACCTGCCTCATGCGATACCCGGGACGCTCCAGCATGATTGTGCTGAACATCATACCGGTGGATGTTGATCGTACGCTCGAGACCTACGACTTTTATCTCGAAACACCCGAGCCAAACGAGATGGAACTCGACGCTATTCGCTACCTTGATGAAGTCTTGCAAGTGGAAGATATCGGCCTGGTTGAAAGCGTGCAAAAGGGCATGAACACCCCGGCATTTCAGCAGGGACGTATTGTTCATGACCCGGACGGTTCCGGAAAATCCGAACATGCGCTGCATCATTTTCATGGTCTGGTACTGGATGCCTATAGCGGCGCATAATAGCAACGCACCATCAACAAAAGAACTCACTATGAAACTGGAAGGAAAAATCGCACTGGTTACCGGAGGCCGGGGTGGTATTGGCAGAGCTGTCGTTAAACGGTTAATAGATGAAGGCGCATTCGTATACGCGGCAGACCTGACTGAGCAAGGTTCATTGCAACAACACAATGAAGACAGTAGTCATTTTGTCAAACTCGACGTTACTCGAGAACAAGATGCAATAGACGTCTTCAACACTATAAAAGAGCAACATGAAAAATTGCATATACTGGTCAATGCAGCCGGTATAGAAATCGAAAAAACAATAGAGCAAACCACACTCGATGAATGGAACCAAAGCTTTGCTGTCAATGCGACCGGTACCTTTCTGACCTCTAAATACTCACTTCCCTTGTTAAGAACAGCGGCAGAATCCGGTACCAGCTCAAGCATTATAAATTTTGGTTCGTATGATGGTTTTATCGCAGACCCGGGTCTTGCCGCCTACTGTGCCACCAAAGGTGCCGTCCACGCACTCACGCGTGCAATGGCTTGTGACCACGGACCGGAAGGCATTCGGGTAAATGCTATTTGTCCAGGTTACATTGACACACCCATGTTGCAAAGCTTCTTTGAAGGCGAGGGTTCAGGTGGTAGCGGTGGCAATATAGACTCGCTGCAACAGGCAGTTCGAGATGTTCACCCAATGCGTACCTATGGCACCCCTGAAGATATCGCCAATCTGGTCAACTGGCTGGCATCCGATGAAGCGCGTTATGCCAGTGGTCAACTGTGGGTACTGGACGGCGGGCTGTCAGCGCAGGTTCAACAAATGAAACTTTAACCTGACTTACCTATTGGTGAATACAAATGAAGCTTAGCGGCAAAAGGGCAATAGTTACCGGCGGCAGTCAGGGTATTGGCCACGGTATAGTGGAAGCATTTATAGCAGAAGGCGCCTTTGTTACGACCTGCGGTCGACGTGAAAAACCTGAAAACCTGCCATCGGCTTGTGAGTATATAAAACTGGACGTAGCAGACTCAACTGCAGTCAACAAGTTTGCAGCATCACAGCCTGGCACAGACATACTGGTTAACAATGCGGGGGTACAGGTTGAAAAAACAGTCATTGAAAGTACAGATGATGACTGGGATTCAGTCATCGGAGTTAATGCACGAGGGGTATTCAACCTTTGCAGAGCATTTATACCCGCCATGAATAAGGGTGGATCAATTATTAATATTGGTTCAATCTCAGGCAATGTTGCCGACCCGTCTATGGCATTGTACAACGCATCCAAAGCGTTTGTGCACGGATTAACGCGCTCTATTGCAGTCGATCACGGGCCGGATATTCGTTGCAACGCAATTTGCCCCGGGTGGATAGAAACCGGCATGCTTGAGGCGGGCTTTGCTACAGCAAACAACCCGCAATCTGCAATGCAGGATGCGCTTGATCGTCATCCGGTCAGACGTTTTGGCAAACCTTCTGACATCGCTTCAATGGCAGTCTGGCTGGCATCAGATGATGCAGCATTTGCAACAGGACAACTATTTACCATAGATGGCGGTATGACAGCTTCGTCTCCACTTAATCCGGGCTTATTTTAACGACAAACTTCGAACATACCTCGGGCCTGCAGTCGCCATAAGAGCGAACAGTCATTAAAAAAAAGGGCTGCAAAAGCAGCCCTTATTCTTATCACCTTATTAGCCGCGTTTACTTACGACGATTCGCTCGTCTGGCAATCAAACCCATAAACGTCAGTAGCGTCAATGGCAGCAGCGGATCCGTGGAACCCGGTTGCCCTGGTATAATCGAGCAGCCTCCAACCCCGTTACCACTGATACCGGTTATCAGCCCTCTTACGGCCAGATTAGGATCCAGCACGTCAGGGATACCATCGGCATCTGAGTCAGGCAACGTGTCAGCATTACTGGCTACTATTGCGTCACGCCCGTCGCCATCAGGATCAGCTTCAAAACTATCAACAATACCGTTGCCGTTCACGTCCGCACCGGTGCTAACGTCTACATCAGCGATATCATCTATACCATCAGCATCGCTATCTGTACCGCCAGTGGTGTCAACGTCAGCCTGATCAGGTATACCGTCATTATCGGTGTCGAGGAAGGTATCGACGACTCCATCATTATCGGTATCCGTACCACCACTTTCTACAAGGTCACTGGCACCATCATTATCACTGTCGAGGTCAAGATAGTCTGGCTGGCCATCGGCATCGGTATCAGGTAGCGGAAGTGGTGCGGCAGCAATTGAATCTGCCAGTCCGTTGAGGTCTTCATCGGTAAAGTTGTCGACCTTGCCATCATCATCAGCATCTAAGCCGCCAGCTTCAAAAATATCTGACAAGCCATCCTGATCTGAGTCAACATCAAGGTAGTCCGCTAAGCCATCACCGTCGGTATCAGGCACAGGCAACGGGCTGGCCGCCGATTGGTCATCAAAACCATCGTTATCGGTATCAGTAAATCCGTCGACAATACCATCACCGTTCGCATCTACACCACCAGCCTCTACTGTGTCAGTGATACCGTCATTGTCGCTGTCGAGGTCAAGAAAATTTGCAATGCCGTCGTCATCCTGGTCACCGCCACCCTCTACAGAGTCCGGAATACCATCATCATCAGCATCGAGATCCGTAATATCGTCTTCCGGATCTGCAGGATTGGAACTGTCAAGCACCTCATCACCATCTGGTGCACCACCACCATCTGAGTCAGGGTCATTAGGGTCTGTGGCAAAAATGTTTACCTCTTCTCCGTCATTCAAACCATCAGCATCGGTATCTTCCAACAACGGGTCTGTACCGTAGATATCTACTTCTGAACCATCATTGAGTCCATCGCCATCAGTATCGGGATTTTCCGGATCAGTGCCGGCCGCCAGTTCCTCCTGATTGGTCAGTCCATCTGCATCATTATCCAACGCTGCCGCACCGGTAGAATCCGGATCCTGAAAATCAGGTATTCCGTCAGAGTCAGCATCAACAGTCAATTCAACGCTATCATCGATTCCATCGTTATCAGAGTCAGCATCCAGAAAGTCGGGCTCTCCGTCTGCGTCAGTGTCGAGAGACACAGCATTAACAACGATGTCATCAAGGAAGTTACCGGTGCCACCGGAACCAAGCGATACGAACTCGACAAAGATTGTTGTCGCACCAGCCGGCTTCACCCACTCTCCTTCGTAGAGTGCCCAGCTTGCCGGACCGGTAGCTGCAGCAATCGCCAACTCCTTTGAAGGTTCATCAACACCGATATAGAAGTTCATGTTGTCGACTTGGTTTCGACCACGGTGCGAAAAGCTGTAAGAGATCGTGGTCTGTTCTGCAGAGACTTGTATGGTCTGGAATATATTTTGTGCATCATCTGCATTGAGTTCTATGAACTGATCACCCTGAACGGCATTTCTTCCCTGAAATCCATCTGACCAAATCTCTATGCAGTTACAAGTCGCCGTAGTGCTCCAATTATCTACCGTTGCTGCAGCTACTTGAGAAAAACTGTTAGCTGCAATTACCGGAGCCTCAAAACCGCGATTGTTAATCACGCTGAGTGGATCACCGACAACAGCTCCTTCGTCAGCATCCATAATCCCGTCCCCATCTGTATCTGTGGCAGCATATGCCACGCCAAACAGCAGAAGGGCGATCGACGGCGCGAGGGACAATACTTTTAGTTTTGTCGTAAAAGGTAATGGTGCCGTGACAGAAACTGGCTTAATACCGGTAGTTCCAGGAAATCTCATAATATCTGCCTGCATTGTTAAATTTTTTGGCTCAAGTTGGTCACATGACCGCATTGGAATCGAAAAGCACAACAGCCCGCGCCGAATCACCTTAAATCAGTGTAGAACTGCATCGCAGTATGCAATTTGCGTGCACAAGCTATCTGCAACCCTGCTCTCCTTGTGTAAAGCTCGACCACCTTAGGTCGTATGATTTACAAGGGGATCTTTATTGTTCACTATAACTATCAAGAATAAATATGCTGAGGCCCGGGCACTGCTTGCGCACCTCACTACGGAATAAAACATGACTGACAAACGCAGAAGGATAGAAAGTCTTCAGGAGTTACTGACGATGTATGGTCAACCTCCAACTGCATCACTTAACAAAGAACTCGATCATGTATCTGCACACTATCAACAGATGATTGAAGTCTCGCCATTTGCAGTGTTATGCACTATTGGCAGCGGAGGACTTGATTGCTCCCCACGAGGAGATAAGCCGGGCTTCATTCGAGTAAAGGATAAAAAAACACTCCTGCTGCCAGACAGGCGTGGCAATAACCGGCTCGACTCACTGCGCAACCTGATGGAAGACTCACGGGCGTCTCTGCTTTTTTTAATACCGGGTATTGGTGAAACATTGCGTGTCAACGGCAAGGCCGCCGTAATACAGGATCCGGAACTGCAACAGTCTTTCGCAGTCAACGGCAAACTTCCGGTAACAATTATTGAATTCACCGTAGCGCAAATATATTTTCAATGTCAGAAAGCGCTGGTTCGATCAAAACTGTGGGAGGCTGACTACAAACTAAGCAGAGATCAACTGCCGAGTACCGGCCAGATTATCAAAGCCATCAAGTCCGACTTTGACGCCAAAGCCTATGATGATGCCTATCCCGAGCGATTGAAGAAAACTTTGTATTGACATACCGTGCTATGGCCAAACTATTGTCGAGAAAACAAGTTGTGGTAACGTAGTACCTGAAGCCTGAATTTACCGCGCAGCTCTACCTCACCACTTTCGATCAAGGGAGTATAAATGGCCGGCCATCACTACTACCAGATCATAAAAATATTAATGTCGTTATGGTTAGCGTGCTGCTACGCAACACCGGCTACTACCTTTGCACAAACTGTCCCGCAGCGTACTTCAGCATTCACAGAAATTGAGCCTGGTACCAATCAATACGAGTTCGCGTTTACACGACTCATCTATAACGGCAACGATGCCGGAGACTGGGGCCCCAGATGGCAGGTTGACTGGCCGCAAGCCGAGAATCACTTGTTGCAGGGACTATCCCGCCTGACCCGTCTCAATGCCAACCCGGACGGTGCGCTGGTGCGTCTGACCGATGATAAAATATTCGACTACCCGTGGGTTTATGCTGTAGAAGTCGGCTCACTAAGCCTCAGCAATCTCGAAGCGGAACGATTGCGTGAGTACCTTCTGCGCGGTGGCTTTTTAATGGTGGATGATTTTCACGGACCTGCACAGTGGCAAAACTTTGCCTATGCAATGAAGCAGGTTTTCCCTGACCGGCAAATAGAAAATATACCGCTCGATGATTCGATCTTTGAAATACTCTATGACATCAATGAGCGTCAACAAATACCCGGTATGAGAGCACTTAACGGCGGCCGAACCTGGGAGCGAGGCGGAAGAGTTGCACGCTGGCGCGGTATACGTGACGACCATGAACGAATAATGGTTGCTATAAACTTCAACATGGATATGGGTGACGCCTGGGAACATGCCGACTGGTCCGAGTATCCACACCACTATTCAACTCTTGCTTACCAATTCGCCGTTAACTATGTGTTGTATTCAATGACGCACTGAGCCAACTGCTGTCGGTCAGCTGACCGGGAGCCTGCGCTAACAATTTTATCCGAGTCGTTTGATCGCGGTCGGAGTACCCGCACGATCAATTACCTGTTGCAATGGTTCAAAACAACAACGCATAGAGTGCGCAGTAGCATGAAAAAGTGTATCGGGTGATTCGAGCAGGCCGACATGTCCCGGCCAGAAAACAAGGTCTTCAGCCAATCTGTCAGAAAAACCAATATCATTGTTAAGTGATATCTGTTGATCTTTACTATCACGGGGCAGATCAATACCACGCGCCATAGCCAGCATCTGCACCAGACCGGAACAATCACAACCATCTGAACTGCGACCGCCCCACAAATAGGGGGCATTCAGGTAATGTTGCCTGCCGATTTCGATCATACCGGACGACAAAAAAACACCTGCTTTTAAACAATGCTGAGCTTCAACAAAACCGCCATCGTGTAACTGCAGAAACCTGCCATCGCTGGAATAATCAACGATCACCAGTTCACTGCCAAACAGAATGCGTCTGACAACCACGGATTTTATATCCGCACGTTCGAATACTAACGTTGCTTTATTAGCAACCCAATGGGTAGCGGTAAGATCGCTTATATCAAATGAGTCAGTTTCAATATAACCTTCGTAACCATCACGCAGAATTTTTACTTTACTGAAATTATCTGTGGATTCCTGTACTAATAGGGTTTCTCCAAACAACACTTCACTGCTGGACTCAGCGTCATTGGACGGCGCTGATTTAACCGCACAGGCAGTTTTAGAAATTCTGGCCGTTTTCAATTATATTACCGTCTGGTTTAATATCGGCATACAGTGTACCGCAGCATACAAACACCACAAATAAGTTATACCACTTTAACTACAGATAACATCGAAGACACAACTTGAATATTTTTGACGGTCACAATGACGTACTCACACGTCTGATTGATCTGCCGGTCAATCGCGCAGTCGAAGCTTTCGTGCAGGGTGACAATCAGGGGCACATTGATTTGCCTCGCATGATCAGTGGGAGTATGTCGGGTGGAATGTTTGCCATGTACGTCTCTCCTCTGCCAGGCGACGGGGAACTGAATTTCGATGAACTTAACGGCGAAAGTTACAACGTTCCTCTGCCACCAAAATTACCGCTTGAAGTCGCACTGCCTGTTGTCATGCGTCAGGCGGGCCTACTACACCAATTTATCGCACAGTCTTCCGGTCGCATGAAGTTATGCGTTAGTGCCACTGAAATAGAACAGACAATAAACGATGGAGCTGTCGCCGCAGTGATGCACCTTGAAGGAGCCGAAGCAATAGATGATGACTTGCTTAACCTTGATATACTCTACCAACTGGGTCTGCGATCACTGGGTCCGGTCTGGAGCCGGCCGAACAGATTTGCACATGGCGTACCTTTTAAATTTCCGGGCTCCCCTGATACAGGGCCAGGCTTAACAAAACAGGGAAAAGAACTGGTAGCACGCTGCAATGAGCTCAAAATTTTAATTGATCTATCACATATAAATGAAAAAGGCTTCGACGATATCGCCCGACTCAGCAATGCACCACTGGTAGCAACACATTCCAATGCACACGCACTTTGCCCGAGTACCCGTAATTTAACCGACCATCAACTCAATGCAATCAAAGATAGCAATGGTCTGGCAGGCGTTAATCTGGCGACATCATTTTTGCGTCAGGATGGACAGATGCGAAGTGACACCAGCATAGAAGAAGTCCTCCGTCATATGGATTATCTGATTACTGCTCTGGGAGAAGACCGGGTCGGTTTAGGTTCAGACTTTGATGGCGCCGTTGTGCCGGAAGCTATAGGCTCAGTCAGTGGCTTGCCCTCACTGGTCAAAGCAATGCACTCACATGGATATTCAGAAGAGCTGATAAAAAAGCTTTGCTGCAGGAACTGGCTGGATGTTCTGCAACGGGTATGGGGTCAGTAGCCCAGCTATTCACTCAATCATCTGATCTTTGTTTGCTACAAACACTGTGAAAAAATTTCTCTGCGCGATATGCTCGCTACTTCATGAATATCCGGGCCAGTAAATATGCTTGACGCTAATAACATCCGCTATCTGGTCGTACATTGCTCAGACACACCTGATGATGAGCCAGTTACAGCGAAAGACATCCATGCTATGCACCTGGGCTTTGGCTGGCATGGTGTGGGTTATCACCGAGTCATTAACCGCGATGGACTCATTGAACCGGGCCGCCCGGACTACTGGATAGGCGCCCATGTATACGGTCACAACGAGATTTCACTTGGCGTCTGTCTGATTGGCAGAACAGAATTTACTGATGCACAGTTTACTGCACTGGAAAAAGTACTTCGGGAATGGACAGTCCGGCACCCGCAAGCAGAAGTTGTTGGCCATTGTGACTTTGAGTACACAGAAAAAACCTGTCCCAACTTTGACGCCAAAGATTGGTGGTCATCACGCAACAAAGTAGGCCATACGTAGCTTGTAAGATGTAATTCATTTCATGAATAGTCCGGATTATCGCCGTGATTTACCAATCACAGCAGTTGCTTCTGACAAATTTAATTTATTGCGTATAAACCAAAGCACAATCAGTGACGGTATAACCATCAGGGTAGTAATAATAAAAAACAAACCCCAGTCGCCATCCAGTGAATCGACCATTTTACCTGAGTAGGCACCCATGGTGGTGCGACCGAGCGTACCAATTGATGCGAGCAATGCGTATTGAGTAGCGGTATAGGTACGATCAACCAGTAGCGATATAAAGGTAACAAAAGCTACAGTTGCAAACGCAGATGCGATATCGTCCACCACCACAGCAAGTGCAAACATACCTTTGGAAGGCCCGACCCAGGACAACAGGGAGAACATCAGATTAGTGCAGGCCATCGCAACACCTGCGATGAAAAGTGCTTTTACCACTCCTGCCCTGAATGCAAACCAGCCACCCAATAAGGTGAACACTACGGTGGTTATCCAGCCAAGTGATTTAGAGAAAATGGCAATTTCTGACTTTGAAAAACCCATTTCCTTGTAAAAAACAATCGACATTTTGCCCATAAAGGCCTCGCCGATTTTAAACAAAAATACAAACGCCAGAATTGCCAGAGCGATCTGCCAGCCGTTCTTTTTGAAAAAACTCTGTAACGGACCGAGATAAGTGCTGACAAGCCAAAGTGGTACTTGCACAACTGACCCACCGGGTACTTTGCTTTTGGAATCACCGATAAACTTGCCATCGGATTCAGCTACTGCATCTGTGCCCAGTGCGCGGGCCAGTTTTTGTTGAGCATTGCGTTGCTGCCTGCGTCTGTCAGCATCAGACACTTCCGGTACAAACAAAAGCATCCAGTTCAAAACGACAATCACGCATCCGAGTACAACAAAGGTCAATTGCCAGTAGTTGGTATATCCCATCCCCTGCAACCGATCTGCAGCGAACAGCATAATTGCACCACCCAGTTTGAAGCCGGTCAGCCAGCCGACTACTGCGATCGCGGCACCGGCTGCAATTGAGGCTTTTTCCTGCGCCGGAATTTGTTCGATGCGCAGAGCATCTATAGAAATATCCTGAGTTGCAGAGCAGAGTGCAATCACCAGCCCAATCGCTACAACAAGACCCAGGCTCTCGGTAGGATCGAGCTGTGTCCATACCAACAGGCACAACAACATGATTGCCTGCATTAAAAATATCCACGACTTCCGATGTCCGATATCGTTGCTCAGGAATGGAAACCGTATTCTGTCAACCAGTGGCGCCCAACAGAAATTTATTGCGTACACAGCAAAGATCAAACTGGCAAAACCAATGGTGCTACGATCCAAACCGTCTTCCTGAAGCCACACCGTCAGAGCCGTGCCAATGATTATCGCCGGAAAACCGCTGATAACACCAAGCAACAGTATCCGCAACATGCGACGATCTGCATATACCGCCAGAGACGGTTCGGTTTGATTCATTAACATCCCTCTTTTGAACATTATATCCGAGGAGCCTGAACTGCAGAACATCTGCTATTGCAAATACGCCACAATTAGACGACAGATAGTATGTTTATACAGAAATGAAGCTGGAGTGCTTTAGAATCACCTGACCAGTGAACTGCCATTTCACTATTAAAACCGCAAGGCTGATACCGTGACTAAGCAAAATACAAGTACATTTATACGCGGTTATGTTGAAGGCTATTACGGCAAACTGCTTACCTTCCGTGAACGCCTGGAAATAACGCAATGTCTGTCATCACTGGGCCTCAACACCTTTTGCTATGCCCCCAAAGAAGACCCTCAACACCGATTAAATTGGCGGGAATCACATTCTTCACAATGGCACAAGTCATTTGCAGATTTTTGTACCGATGCCAGAGGCATGGATGTATCTGTTATCGCAGGGATTGCACCGGGATTAGATTTTCAATTTAACACTCAAGCCAACAGTCCGGACACAAGCACCGATTTTGATCATCTGCAGCGCAAAACACAACAATATTTGCAGGCAGGTGCCACTGAAATTCTGATTCTATGGGATGATATAGATGACAATTTTAATCAGAAAATTAGCATCAGTGAGGGTACCGCTCACGCACGCACTGTCAATCAGTTATCGGATGCATTGGGTCGCCCACTCTGGACGGTACCACGGGTATATGCGAATGAAATTGAAAACAAAGACAACTACCTCGAAGATTTCTTTACCGAGCTAAAACCACAACATACCGTTTTACTATGTGGTAAAGCTATCGTTGCAAGTAGTGTCCAATACAGTGATCTCACGCAGCTCGGTAAAAACACCACAGATAAACCTCAATCACTGAAACATCGCACGGTAGTCTGGGATAACTTCTATGCCAACGATTATTGCCCACGGAGGCTGTTCATTGGTCCGTGGACCGGCAGAACAGACATCAATGAATACCTGATCAATCCTACCGGCTTGCCGTTCACGGATAAACTGATCATGGAAATTGTATCCGCCACACATGGTGTTCAGCACAGCACCGAAGCATGGCACAAGGTATTAAAGCGACATGGTGTACCGGATGCCTTCCTGCACATTGCAGACTATTTTCTGCAACCATGTTTTGGTGATCATCAGGCGACGGTACAGCCAGACTGCGCGTTACCCACTGCTGAAGTCGAGCAGGCAATTGAGGAGTGTTTGTGGCGCTGGAAAAGCCCGCTGGCACGAGAGTGGTACCCGTTTATAATGAGCTTGAAGCATGACCTTGCGCTTATGCAGAATATTTTAGCAACAGACAGAATTCTGAAAACCCAGACTCCCGGCCTCGCCAAAAGACTGCTGCTATAAAAGCGGTTCTATTGCACCCAGTAATTCCGACTCATCAACGGATTGTTTTTTGGCACCGCGCTTGTGCACAAAATTAAATGCCATATTACCGGTTCTGTCATAGACGAGTAAGGTCGGTATACGGTTTATACCGCCGAACAGCTCGCGGCTTTCATCTGTGCCTTCCAGCACCCGGAACTCAGGTTGTGTGTTATCCAGAAATTTGGCCATCCTGACTTCATCGTTGTCGTCAAACTCTTCAAACACGTTAAGTGCAACTATAGTGATGTTGTCCGTACCGAGTTTGTTTTTGATAGCATTTAAGGCTTTAAATTCATCCAGACAAGGCGGACACCAGCTGGCAAAAAATGTCACTACCACTACACGATCATCGAACGGAATATCGTCAGTGATGGTCTGTTCAGCTGTCAGAATGCTCGGCAATTCGCTTATATGGGCTCTTTGTTCAGCGCTGAGTTGGGCAGTCTCGATCCCGGCGGCGGAAACGCTTTGCGCGACCGACAACAATAATCCGGTTAAAAGCAGACCGCACCACATGATCAGGTAGCGGTAGTTTCTAATTTGCTGTGTCTGTATTTTCGTTTTCATGCCTGTTAAGACCCTATTATCAGCGCTGAGTTCACTCATTTGAACCCTCTCACAAAAGTCAGTTTCCCGCCAGACTCACCAGCCCGGAATGGCTGGATACTGTGGACCAGGCCCTTACAAACGCCATACTCCACTCTGGCGGCCTGCTCACCGCAGGACAAAGCGCGATCCGGCGACAGATATCAGTCCTCTGCCCACAACCGCAAGTGCGGCAAAACGCATGCCTGCAGACCCAACCAGATGAAACACACCACCTGCAATAGTATTTATTACTCGTTGCTGAACTACAAATTAACTACAATATCGCTCGGAAGATACTGATGAGTTAAAAGTGGCAGACGAACTTTATGTAGGTTTAATGTCCGGCACCAGCCTGGATGCGATAGATGCCGCGCTGGTATCTATTGACACAGACAACATTGAACTACTCAGTAGTTATCAACTACCCATACCACATGCACTACGTCAGCAGATTCTCACAATCAGCTCTGAGCAGAAGACCACGCTTTCACTTTTAGGTCTTATCGATCACAAATTAGCAAAGCTCTATGCAACAGCGGTAATCAACCTGCTCGAACAGGCAAAAGTTGACGCCAGCTCGATAACAGCCATAGGTAACCACGGTCAGACCGTCTGCCATCAGCCAACAGGAGACTCGCCTTTTACAATTCAACTCGGTGATGCAAACCTGATCGCTGCAACTACCGGTATAGATACTATTGCCGACTTCCGTCGCCTTGATATCGCACTGGGTGGTCAGGGTGCGCCATTGGCACCTGCGTTTCATCAATTTTTATTTCCACAGCGCGACTCCACCACCGTGGTTCTCAATATAGGAGGCATAGCCAATATCACTGTGCTGGATGCTGACGGAAACGTTATTGGTTTTGATACCGGGCCTGGAAATATACTGATGGATGCCTGGTGTGAACAGCACACAGAAAAAAGTTATGATCACAATGCACAATGGGCTCAACAAGGGCAGCTAAACAACACATTGCTGCAACGCATATTAGCTGATAACTACCTGTCTCTGGCACCGCCCAAAAGCACAGGCAGAGAACACTATAATCTGCAATGGCTGGAAAGCCATCTGCCGGAATCCTGTTTACCGCAGGATGTACAACGAACTCTATGTGAATTTACAGCACTCTCCACAGCACTTCAGGTACAGCGTTACCGGAGTGGCCCGAGCAATGAATTACTTGTCTGTGGAGGTGGTGCGCACAATCCGCTTGTAATGCAGCAACTGCAGCAGCATCTGCCGGACTGGCTTGTTATACCGACTACTGAACGCGGTATATCTGTAGACTATATGGAGGCGATGGCGTTTGCATGGCTCGCCCGCCAGCGTATACACAATGAACCATGCAACCTGCCAGCAGTTACCGGTGCAAAACAACAGACTTCTCTGGGTGTACTCTATGCTGCACCGAATTGAAGTTGATCAGGATTAACAATGCGTGATGAATTGTTTGAAACGTTGTCAAAGCTATCATCTGAAGAGCGTAATCCGGACACTATGGAGCTCGATACGCTCAGTTCAATTGAACTGGTAAGCGCAATCAATCAACAGGATAAGCTGGTTCCACTGGCCATTGAAAAAGAGTTACCGCAAATAGCCAAAGCCGTCGATGTCATCAGCGATGCCTTCCGTAGCGGTGGACGTCTTTTGTATACGGGTGCCGGAACCAGCGGACGGCTGGGTATACTTGATGCATCCGAGTGCCCGCCTACCTTTGGCGTTGCTGAAGACATGGTGATCGGGTTAATTGCCGGAGGCAGCGATGCTGTCTTCCGGTCAAAGGAAAACGCTGAAGACTCACCTGAAGCGGGAAAGCTCGATCTCATTGAACATACCCTTACTGATAAAGATGTTGTCGTCGGTATTGCTGCCAGTGGGCGCACACCTTATGTACTGGGAGCACTCGCCTATGCAAAATCAACAGGGGCCCAAACCATCGCACTGACTTGCAATGCCGATTCAGAGATCTCGGGATTTTCAGATATAACCATTGCACCTGTGGTAGGCCCTGAAGTACTGACCGGGTCAACGCGATTAAAATCAGGTACTGCACAGAAGCTTGTGCTCAATATGCTCACAACAGCCAGTATGGTAAAAATTGGCAAGTGCTATCAAAACCTGATGGTTGATGTGGTGGCAAGCAATGAAAAACTCGCAGCGCGCGCAATCAACATTGTGTCGCAAGCGACAGGATGCACAAGACAAACTGCAGCCGATGTTTTAGAGCAAAGCCGGTACGACGTGAAAGCCGCCATACTAATGAACCTCACCGGGGTATCACATGCAGAGGCGCAGAGTATTCTGGGAGATACTTCAGGACATCTGCGCGTGGCCATCAACCAGTCTGGTGGATAAGGCCGGTACTCATACCAGCCTGAAAAAAACGCGTCGCTTACGGAACAATTATATTGTGCTGTAATGCCGCTACACCTCCTTGAAAATCTGATTAACTCAACAATCAGGGTTAGTGGCAGGGTTATAAGAAATCCCGGCGATATGATCACACGTTTAAAATACTGCCCAGGCAATGTATACTTTTTATCATAGGAAGAATAATTGGCGATCGAGCGATGTCGTACTACAAGTAACGTGAGGGCAACAAAGCTGTTGTTTATGTGGTATTCATTGTTTTAATATTTGTATGTGGCTTTGAAATGCGAATAAGAGACAAAATCGCAGGATCGCGAGTTTTTGAATGGCGGCCCGTCCGCCGACCCTAGAGCAATCAGGATCAAGACAGCAACCATGGATAGCTAATGGAAAGCAGTATGAGTAGAAATACGTCGACCAAAAGCAATATGTACGATACAAGCCAACGCAAGAGAAGCTTGTATCGCAGGCGCTTTCGCCGAAGGCGTTCATCCAGATCCAAAAGCAATTCTGCCGCACCAAACACGGAAAACGAGGATAAGTATTCGGGGCTTGTGAGTCTCTTTAAGTCCATGTCACTGATCGTAGTTTCCGCAGTTGTTGCCTATTTTGTCTACAGCATTGTAGAGGCTCAGGGATTAGGAGAATTTTTTCGACAATTACGTGTACCTGACAAAGGTTAAGTTTGATCCGATTTGTCTGGCTTAACCCGCACTATTAACGCGATGTGCATACAAGTGTTGATAATGAGGCGACATCCGCCGACACACTTGCACTACCCGGTCCGGTGCATCATCAAGCTCCACGTACTTGCGTTTCTGCGGAGTTAAGCCAGTTGACTGTTTAAGGTTCTGATGGAAAGAGCCACCATCCCACCAACTGTATTGCCCGGTATCGGCACCCGGCTCCCAGCGCAGCGCTGATTTTATAAACGGTATTCCCACAGCATCGCAAAACAAACTCACCATCGCTTCGGGGTTCTCAAGAATATCAGCACTGTCAAACACCGGCGGTGGTCTGCCGTGCAGAGCAGTTAACAGATCAAATAAGGCGCGCTGCTCGGGAAACCCCGTTTCACCTTCATCAAAGTCAGGCCATTTGTCATACATTGAAGTGACAGTTAACGCAGGATCACGAATCAGAAACGCATGGGTAAAGTGAGAAAGAAACTCTGCATCCCATAGATGGTTAATGTAGTGAGGAAAGTCTTTTATAAATACCGGGCCTTTTTGCGCCAGCTGTTTAATCTCTGCCCAGGTACTTTCAAGTGTGAGACCTGGCGTGGTTTTATCCCCCGGCCTGAAGCGTTGCCATAACGGCGCTTCCCCCTGGTACCATGCCTCACCAAACGGTTCATGCAGGCAGGTTAAATCACCCCGTTGTCGCATCATCCATTCAAACGCAGTACTGGTTGAACGTGGTACCGCCCAAAGCGCGATTATTTTATGCATTACAGACTCTGCAACAGCTGACCATGATTACCGGTTGGTTTTAAGCCAAGCGTTTTAAAGACTCGCCAATACAAAGCGGTGTCATGAGCGACAACCGGCTTACCCAGCAGATCTTCTAACATAGGCGTCTGGTGCAGCATACGCTGTGGAAGTCCGTTCGGCCCTGTTCTGAAATTTACCATGCCGTTAGCGAGATACACATCAGCTTCAGGTGCCTGCTCTGCAACATAGGTAAAACTCTTTTTTACCAGGTCTGCATCAAAGACCCAGCGACAGTCATTAACCTGCTGCTGTGTTTCAAACCATCCCTGATCATAAAAGTTACCGGCATAGAGCACATCAAAGCCCGCCTCTTTTAAAAAGCCGACGGTTCCCTTCCACCAGTCATGCCAGTGATAGACCGCATTCAAGGCTACCTTTTCTACATTCATTTCACGCAATGCTTCTACCAGCGCAAAACCCGCCATGTGCAACGGCACACCGTATTTATCTTGAAGTTGTCGGCAATAGTCGTCGATACCGTTAACGCCCTTGCCACTGGCATGCACCCAGTTTGATCCAACCTGGGCACAGACATCGGCACCATTGTTTGCCATACACTGTACAAAATCATCTAGCATTGAAAAGTTATTGTTGCGCTGCTGCAGTTGATGTCGATAGTTCGGTAAGTGCAGCATCCAGCCATGCACACCAACTGTATCCGGGCTTATACGTTGAAAATCTGATGGTGCAGCATCCCAGTCATGGGGTGGGCAGGTAAAACCGACCTGATGCGGAAAAAGCTTATGTTCGGGCCTGAAGCTCTCAGGCATTGCCAGTGACTCAGTCATCAACAGATTCTCTCATCCAGCGTTGAAGTGCTGCTATCGAATGCTCTGACTGCACACCGCACTGCGGATCTATAACTAAGGGTCCGGGCACATAACCACGACTATTGAGCCCGCGCTGTACAGATTCAACCAGATGTATATCTTCTTCAACGGTGGTTTCGCGGTCTTGCCTTGCCAGTTGTTGTAAAACATCGGCATCGCTGCCATCAGTTGTATACCAACCGCGGTAAAGCATCACTTGCTGATGATCAATAGCACGCCAGTGATAAGTGTTGAGCACATTACCCGGATACACCTGAAAAGACATCATCGGCCATAAAAACCAGCTTGAGTAATGACCGGCATGTTGATTCGACTCAAGGTCAATCGGATAAGTCATCTGATCGAGGTTCTGACATTCTGTGGTATGTCGCAAACAGTATCCCTGCGGCTGAATATCGTAAGTGACGGATTTGACAATACCATTGGCAAAAGTCGGATGATTCAACTGACAGTGATAACATTCAGAGTAGTTTTCAACAGACACTTTCCAGTTACATTGTTCCGGTACCTCTACCCATTCAAAGGGCTTGAGCGATTCAATGTGCGGTACGTATTCTGTCAATTCGCGCCGTACATTTGGAAACCATTCATCCATCGGTGCTGCGTCCGGATCGAGATTGGCAAAAATAAATCCGCAGAAGTTTTCAATTCGTACTTCGGTCAGGCAGATTTTTTCGCGATTGAACCCGGGTACAGATTTAGTGTTCGGTCCGCCACGCAACTGTCCGGTTAACTCGTATGTCCACGCATGATAAGGGCAGACAATCAGGGTGTTATTGCCCTTGCCCTGCACCAGTTGATGAGCCCGATGCTGACAGACGTTGTAGTAGGCTTTAACGTCATTGTCGCGAGTTTTAACACAAAAAAGGCTCTCACCCGCGATCGTAAAAGTAAAATAGTCACCGGGTTCTTTAAGTTCAGAACTATGGCCTGCGAACTGCCAGGTGCGTGCAAACAGCCCGTTTTGCTCGAGTTTAAATATCTGTGGATCGGTATAGTACTTTGCATCCAGTGAGTGAGTGAGCTGCTTATCAGTATTCATACACATTACTCAGACATGGTATCTGAATGATATAAACCAAGTTGATGTCTGCGATCATGAAATCGTTTTACTCGTTCTACTACTTCAGGTGGCCCGATAGCAATAGCAAAAGACAATAACGTCTCAAGCAAGGCAATAGTCGAAACCGACGACGGAAAAAACTGTGGTGTATCTGCCGATACAACAAAACTGTGATCAGCTGCAGTAACAATGGGAGATGCCGGACTGTCAGAGATGCCTATACAGTGAACCCCTTGTTCTTTGGCAATGGTAAAGGCCTCAACTACTTCTGAACGATAGGGTTTTAAGGTGATTGCGATCAAAACGTCTTTATGGTCAGCCCATGCGAGATCATCTACCGGCGTGCTGCCATTGCGCGGTATCGCATGGAACTGCACCAGACCGGTACTGGCAAGATAGGTAAAGTTCTGCGCATTGGAGCTGTTGACACCCACCCCAAGGGTAAAAACCTGCCGTGATTTAAGCAAAGCCTCAGCCGCAGATTTCAGGCTTTCAACATCGATTCCGGCAAACGAATCTTCGATATTGCTGATCGCGCTACTCACCATATCGCGATAGAGATCACCGATCTTGCCACTCTGACCAAGCGACTGCAGCCAGCGGGCACGATCCGGAAACGTCACGCTGCCACGCCGGATCTCTTCCCGGAACGGCTCACGAAAATCTTCATAGCCTTCAAAACCGACCGAACGGGCCAGTCGAACCAGCGTGTTCGGCTTTACATTCGCCGATATTGCGATTTCGCGCATTGATGAAACGCTTACGTTGTTTGGATTCTCAAGAACATAGGATGCAGCTTTTCGCATCTCGGGCGTAAATTCATCAAGCCCGAGTGTCAGCGCTGTCAGCACGCCAGCCATTGGCTGCGTTTCAGATGCCGGTGATGGTACATTTGTTTGATTCATATTTGACTAGAGTACAAATGTTTTATTAATATCGCAAGCAACCACCAGCTGAATTTTTCTATGCACCCTACCCCACCTTCACACGCCAGAGTCGTTATAGTCGGCGGTGGCGTCATGGGCTGCGGCATCGCCTACCACCTTGCCCACGAAGGCTGGACCGATGTTGTCCTGCTTGAAAAAGCAGAACTGACATCAGGCTCCACCTGGCATGCTGCAGGGCAGATCACCCACTCCACCTCAAGCTTCAGTCTCGGCAAATGTGTCGACTACAACATTGGCCTCTACTCCGGTGCACTGGAAAAAGAAACCGGCCACAGCGTCACCTGGCACGGCTGCGGTTCATTCCGGATTGCCTATGAAGAAGACGAGATGGACTGGCTGCGCCACACACTCTCGGTCGGTCGATCACTCGGGTTTAACATTGAGCTGGTAGATACCGATTTCATCCACACACTACATCCCTTCTATAACCTTGATGGAATACTGGGTGCACTCTACACACCGGACGATGGCCATGTTGATCCTTCCGGTGTAACGCAGGCTATGGCAGCAGGCGCACGACAATTTGGCACAACAATCATTCGCCAGTGCCGCGCCACTGATATCAAACAACTCGACACAGGTGAATGGAAAGTCTCAACAGAGCATGGTGATATTATCTGCGAGCATGTAGTTAACGCAGGCGGCACCTATGCCCGACAAATGGGTGAGTGGTCCGGTCTGCAACTGCCAATGACTTCAATGACGCATCACTACTTTGTGACAGATACAGTGCCGGAGTTTCAGGCACTTGATAAAGAGTTACCGGTCATACGCGATGACCGCAAGGTATCCGGCTACATTCGTATGGAACAAAAGTCCGGCCTTATCGGTATTTATGAAAAAGAAAATCCCAATACCGTGTGGGAAGACCATTGTCCGTGGGAAGCCGAGAACGAACTGTTTCAGCCGGACTATGATCGTGTTATGCCATGGCTTGAGAACGCACTGGAAAGAATGCCAATACTCGCCGAGCTCGGTATTAAACGCGATGTGCATGGCGCTATCTCGCACCCGCCGGATGGCAATCCACTCATTGGCCCGGTTGCGGGTGTTAGCAACTACTGGTGTTGCTGCGGTACGCAGATCGGTATCGGCTGGGGACCCGGGCTGACACGCGAACTGGCAAGATGGATCGTACACGGCGCCGCAGATATCTCTATGCGTGACTACGATCCGCGCCGCTTCGGCGGTTACGCCAATAAAGAATGGCAGGTTATCAAAGCCCGCGAAGACTATTGTCTGCGACATGAAATTCCATACCCGCACTACAACCGTTTAGCCGGCAGGCCGGTAAAACCTTCACCACTTTATGAAAGACTGAAATCCTGCGGTGCAGTATTTGAAGAAGTCTATGGTCATGAAAGACCGCGCTGGTTTGCAACGGACAATATAGAACAGCGCGACCACTACTCTTTTAAACGCAATGCGCTCCACAAGATACTGGCTAAAGAAGTCTCTGCGGTACGCAATGGTGTTGGCATAATGGATATTTGTGCTTTCACCAAAGTGGAAGTCTCCGGAAAACATGCCGGCAGTTTTCTGGAACCGCTAATAGCCAACCGGCTGCCACAAAAAGACGGCGGTGTTGCACTCACACATTTTTTGAATCAGCGCGGGCGAATTGAGCTCGAAGCAACAGTTATCCGTTTCTCAGCTGATCAATATTACCTGGTATGTGCTGCATTTTTTGAACAACGCCTGCTTGATCATTTGCATCGTAGCCATAACAGTGAAGACATCAGTATTGTGAATTTATCTGATGCCTGGGGCGCACTCACCATCAATGGCCCTGAGGCACGAGCAGTGTTGTCATCATGCACTGACGCTGGCCTCGACAATAAAAGCTTCCGCTGGCTCAGTGCACAGCAAATAAAAATCTCAGACAAAAACTGCCGGGCCATACGAATCTCCTACGCAGGTGAACTCGGTTGGGAGATTCACTGCGATCGGCAGAATTTACTGGCCATCTATGATGCACTCTGGCAAGCCGGGCAGACATGTAACATCGTAAACTACGGTTCATTCGCCATGAACATTATGCGCATGGAAAAAATGTTCAAAGGCGCATCGGAACTTACCAATGAAGTGACATTGCCTGAAGCCGACGTAATGCGCTTTGTCAAAATGGATAAAGATTTTATTGGAAAAGATGCAACGCAAGCCAGTATTGACAGTGAGCTTCCCTGGATTTGTAGCTACCTGCAAATAGAGCCCAATGGAATTGAAGACGGACATGGAGGCGAGGCAGTCATTTACCAAAACAAAGTTGTTGGCTCTACCGCATCTGTTGTGTTTTCACACACGGTGCAGAAAATACTGGCATTCGCCTATATACGTCCCGTTGCTGCGACACCTGGAACCAAACTTAAAGTCATTATCGCAGGTGCAGAACGAGATGCGGTGGTACTCAAAGAAGCCGCCTATGATCCTGAAAGCAAACTGCCTCGATCAGACACTATTTGACCAGCAGGCAGAGCACCATGCAAATCAACAAAATTAAACTCTGGCAGTTGCCCTTATCGAGCCATGAAACCTACTACATGGCGGACGGCAAGACCTGCGATACAGTAGATACTATTGTTATCGCACTTGAAACCGATGAAGGTATTACCGGATGGGGAGAGGTCTGCCCTATTCCACATTATCTTCCGGCTTACGCCAATGGTGTGGCTCCGGCAGTAAAAGAAATGTCAGCGCTTATTATCGGTGCTGATCCGCTCGGACCTGAAGCACTGATGCATACACTTGAGCAGCATTTGCAGGGTCATCGCTATGCAAAATCCGCTATAGACACCGCCTTATGGGATATCACTGCCAAAGCCGCTAACCTGCCGCTGTATCGTCTGTTGGGTGGCAGACTCAATAAAACGCTGCCTCTCTATCATTCAATCACTTGTATCGATCCGGATGCAATGGCAGAAATGGCCGTTGCAGCACAACAACAGGGAATCTCACAATTTCAGGCAAAGCTTGGTGCCGACAACAACTGGCAGCAGGATGTACGCAGGCTGATCAAAGTTCGCGAAGCAGTCGGTGAAGGACCACTGGTCTATGGTGACTGGAATTGTGGTGCAAGCCAACTCGATGCCACACGGGTTGCAAGAGCCGTTGCACAACACGACATCATGCTAGAACAACCATGCCGCACACTGGAGCAGTGCTCTGCTGTTAAGAATGCAACCGGGCTGGCAATGAAAATCGACGAAAGCGCACATGACACGGCATCATTACTACAAGCCCATAACCTGGGCTGCATGGATGCTGTTGCACTCAAGTTATCTAAATTCGGTGGCTTGAGCGCAATGCGACGTGCACGGGATCTATGTCTACACCTCGGAGCCAAAATGTGTATAGAAGACACATGGGGTTCTGATATAACCACCGCCACCGCGATTCACCTTGCCACTGCAACTCCGGCAGATAATGTAATGAATGTTTGTGACTTGTCCGGCTATGTTTCACCACGACTGGACAATACCGGACCGGAACGTAAGAACGGCAGCATTACCATCAGCGATACTCCCGGACACGGCATCACACCGAACGCCGACCTGCTCGCAGATGCACAACTTACTCTACAATGACTGCCATTATGAATGAATCGAATAATCATTGGATTAAGCGCGCCCGACAAGTGCTGCCGGCAGGAGGACTAGGCAATTTTGATCCTGAAATTTTCATTCGCGAAGGGTTGGGTTCAAGAGTAATTGACGAGAACGGTAAAGAGTACATCGACTACCTTATAGGCTCCGGCCCGATGTTACTCGGCCATGGTCATCCTGAGGTACTGGATGCAGTTAACACTCAACTGGGCAAAGGCCTGACCTTCTTTGCCAACAACAGTGCGAGTGTTGAACTGGCAGAAGAAATTTGCAAAGCAGTACCCTGTGCAGAACAGGTGCGCTATGTCACCTCCGGTGGTGAAGCTGATATGTACGCATTACGATTAGCCCGCGCCTATACAGGGCGCAGTAAAATCTTAAAGTTTGAAGGCGGCTACCACGGCATGTCAGCAGAGGCACAGATGAGTCTCGCACCAAATATTTTAGCTAATTTCCCACAGGCCGTACCCGACAGCGCCGGCATTCCTCAAACCGTTGCCGATGAAATGCTCATTGCACCTTTCAACGATATAGAATCGGTTAGTGCCATTCTCGATGAACACCCGAACCAGGTAGCAGCGGTGATCGTCGAACCACTGCAACGTATTGTCCCGCCACAGCAGGGATTTCTGCAGTCACTGCGTGAAGAGTGTAACAAGCGTTCAATTCTGTTGATCTTTGATGAAATAGTTACCGGCTTCAGACTAGCCTATGGTGGTGCGCAGGAACGCTATGGAGTGGTTCCCGATATTTGCACACTGGGCAAAATCATTGGTGGTGGCTTTCCACTTGCTGCACTGGCTTCAAGCAAAGAAATCATGACACACTTTGATAAGTCCATTGCCGGTGATCGTTTTTTAATGCAGCTTGGCACGTTATCCGGTAATCCGGTGGCAGCCGTGGCCGGCCTTAAAACAATGCAAATACTAAAGAGAGACGGAAACTACGATAAACTGATTAACAATGGCGAACGCGTGCAGGCATTGGTAAAAAAACACCTCGACCCGACTGGCATTAACTATCAGATTACCGGTGATCCAACGCTGTTTGACGTGCTCTTCACCAACACCCCGGTCACAGATTATCGCACCACCATCAAAGCAGACACCGCAATCCATCAGTTATTCAATAAGACACTGCGCCAGCATGGCATTTTTAAATCTCCCGGCAAAACCTACCCGAGCCTTGCACTGACAAACGAAGATTTTCAACTCACCGACAATGCATTGCATCATGCAGCAATTACCTGTGCCAACCACCCGCCTGAATAGTATCCATCTGTAACAAATTCACCATATAGGCTGTGGCAAACTCATGTGACGTTGCGAAGTAATGGTTCGCTACCTTGAATTCTGTCTTCACCAAATGAATCTATAGAAGGAAAGTATCTATGAACATACTCAAACTTACCTCTGCTCAAAAAGCAGGTATTGCAACAGTATTGGCCGCGGGATTTATCCTCGCCAGCCCGAGCTCGGCACAAGATTCCGGGATGACTTTCTTCATCACCAGCGCTGGTCCCGGCAACGGCGGGGACCTTGGTGGACTTGAAGGCGCAGACGCGCATTGCGCTCAGCTCGCAAGTGCTGCAGGTTCTGAGCTAAGCAACTGGAAGGCCTACCTTAGCGTCAACGCCATGATCGACCGTTCGGGCGACCGGCCAACCGTTATACCCGGTGTCAACGCACGCGACCGCATTGGTACCGGACCATGGCACAACGCCAGGGGTGAACTCATAGCCAACAATATTGATGAACTCCATTCAGATCGCAACACATTAAACAAAGCAAGCGGCCTCGATGAAAACGGTGACGAGGTCAACGCACGAGGCGACAAACCCAATAAGCACGACATACTTACCGGCTCGGACCCGTTGGGAATGTATTCAACCGCCGGTGGCGACACAAGCTGCAACGCATGGACAAGCAGTGGTGAAGGGTCTGCCATTGTCGGACACCATGACCGGGTAGGACTCAGTCTGGATCGGCACATGATATCGTGGAATTCAGCGCACGGCAGCATAGGTTGTGCTCAGGCAGATTTACAGAAAACCGGCGGTGACGGTTTGTTCTATTGCTTCTATGCAGGTGAGTAGTGACAGGCCCTGTATAAAAAAGTATAAAACTCGCACTGCCAGAGCGATATGATAGTGTGACTTAATATTAACTGACTATTTTTGCCGCTGGTCTTTATAACGGTACCAGGCAACTGCGGTCTTTAGAAACCACGGATTGCCAGTGTAGAGCGGACGAGTCGGAAATTTAATATTATCAAAACCGGTTTCACCGTCCGCGCTGCGGAGTACTTTATTTCCAACACGCATCCCTAGATAGCTCGCCATTGATACGCCTGATCCACAGTATCCCATGGCAAAATGAATTCCATTCTGTTTACCGATGTGCGCAAGCGTATCAAAGGTATAAGCAACAAATCCCATCCATGAATGCGATAGCTTTACATCTGCAAGCTCCGGAAACAAACGCGCAAGGTCTGCCTTTAATAAAGGTGCACTTATAGCGGGGTCAGTTTCCGAACTTGAAACCCGACCGCCAAATAGAATGCGGGTTTTATCAGGAGACGCACGATAATAGTAGACTACCTTACGCGTATCACTGTAGACACGATGATTCGGCATCAATCTATCCATGGTTGTTTTATCCAGCGCCTCTGTAGCAATAATGTAGCTGCCTATCGGAATAACTCGACGACGCTGCCACGGTGTCACTTTGCCTGTATAGCCGTTAGTCGCTACTATCACTTCGCGCGCTTTGATATCTCCCGATTGCGTTACCACACGAGTTTCTGTCGAACCGGGTAACAGTTGCGTGACCGCACAATTGGGTACCACCATGGCACCCGCTTCAATAACTCTGTTCAACAACTGCTGATGATAAGCAGCAGGATCAATTGAAGCATGCTGATGAAAAATCACACCACCATGATAAGAATCTGTTGAGAGCTCGTTGTGCTGTTCACCGCGAGATACAATAGTGTAAGGTACCTTAAGGCCTTCAGGCTGGTGCTTGAGTTCTTCTGTCAGAACTTTAAATTGCTTTGCCGTGTGCGCACCATGAAAACGTCCGCACACCTTAAAGTCGCAGTCTAATTTTTCATTGGCAATAAATTCTTCAATCCATGACAGCGCATTGGATCCTTCTTTGACTATTTGTACCGCTTTATCGGCACCGTATTTGCGCGCCAGAAAATCATATTCAGGTTTAATACTGGTACTGATCTGCCCGCCATTTCTGGTGCTACACCCGTAACCTGCATCTTCCGCATCAACAACTACCGTTGAACGACCCGCGCGTGCGGTAACCAGTGCTGCGTTCAATCCGGTATAACCCGAGCCGATAATTAATACATCACATTTATCCGGAAGTGATCCGGCCTCGATTACCGGGCGCGGTGTTTTATCCCACCAATAGGATTGCTGCTTAGCGTCTTCTGTAAATAGATTTTTGTCGATCATCAAACGGAGTTTGCACGCAAGAAGTCCGCGTAGCAAGCAGACGCTATAGCGAGGTGACGATTTGTGCCAGTACTTCAAACGAGTTGCAATGTCCGGGTTGTGTATACAGCGTTTCTTTCGTGTTCAACTATGGTAGTTTGAATACTGTCACACAAGCCTGTTGCTCCGGTATATAACCAATTCCAAAGGATTGACATGAAAAAAAGTTTGCTCGCTATTATTTTCGTTGCAGTCGCAGGCATGGTCTATTGGAAGATGCGTCCATCGCCTTTCAATACCGATAATCCGTTGACTGCCAGTGACGCACCAGTGGAATTGCTCAGTGACCTCAACACTGAAGAGCTCTCATCAGGCTGGGTGCATAGAAAATTCCTGACGATAAAACCCGCCGACTACCAAATGACAGAAGAGAACGGTGTTCCGGTACTCCGTTGCACCACAAACAATACTGCATCGATTCTGGCACGTGACACTTTCATACCTGTTGACAACTACCCTGTTCTTTCGTGGCGCTGGAAAGTTGTTCAGGCCATAGAGAGCGACATCGATGAAGCAACGGTGGACGGCGACGATCACCCGGTAAGGTTGTTTCTGGTTTTTTCAAACGAAAATGGTGATCGCAATGCCATGGAAATCATCTGGAGTAACAAAAAATATCTGCCCGGAGACTATAAAATTATTGGCAACTTTTATCACTATGTTGCCAATGGGCTCGATAAAAACATTGGTAAATGGTTCGATCAGACGGTAGACCTGCGACAAATTTATAAAGACATTGGCGGCACAGGCACACCGACACTCGAAGCGCTGGGCTTCTTCTGCGATAGCGACAATACCGATGGAAAAAGCCTCGGTATGTTCAGCGACGTTGTACTTTCAAAAGACCTTTAGTCTATCTAATGACAATAATGGCACGCTTCAGGTTATCTCATGCAGGGCAGCAACCACAGCATCACTGAACTCCGGTGCGTTTATATGGTGCGGTACTTCAATCAGACGCCGATCATCTGTTTGCGAAAAATTAGTGCGAATGGCGTCGAACAGACTTGCACGAGCCTCATCATCATTAAACGGCATGTCGGGCGCATCCAGCGCAGATACGCCACCTTGTGGCAATAAGAATCGAACCGGCCCATCCATCTGATTGAGTCGATCAGCAATCCATTGTCCCATTTCTGTGTTCTCGGATGGTGTAGTACGCATAAGTGTCACTTGAGGATTATGCTCATAAAACAGACGATCCGCATACTTTGCAGGAACACTTGGCGGCGCTCCAAAGTTAACCATATCAAGCGCACCCACCGAACCCACATACGGAATTTTTTGTCTGATCATTGCACCGAAACGATCTTCATCAGCGGCAAACACACCGCCAAACAGCAAGTCGCAAACTTCGGTCGTGGTTAAATCGATGACTGCCTTAAAGAAACCACCATCAGCCAGCTTTTCCATTGAACGACCACCAACACCTGTGGCATGAAATACAAACGGCTCGTACTCTTTTTCGAGCTTTGCAACCACTGACTGAACCGCTGCTGTGGTAACACCGAACATAGTCATACCAAGGCCCGGTTTTTCATCCGCCTTACTGGTAACAGCAGGCGCATGCAAAACAGATCCTGCCATTGCCGCTGCAGCATTACCAAGCACCCTGCGAGAAATTGTGTTGAGTCCCTGCACATCAGTAACCGAGTACATCATCATGATATCGCTCGGACCAACATAGGGTTCCACATTACCTGAAGCAACGGTAGAAACCATAATTTTAGGCGTACCTATAGGCAGGGTTTGCAGTGCCGGTGTCACCAGTGCCGTGCCACCTGAACCACCAGCTGAAATCATACCGGCAATAGAATCGGCATGCTGCTCTGACCACATTTTAAACGCCAGTGCCATAGCAGCTACCGCTGTACCACGGTCACCGGTAAATACCGAATCGGTGCCATCGGGATGCAGCGCTGCGATGGTCTGAGGAGACACATCAGCACTGGAAGTGTGACCGGTGGTTGAAAGATCAATGGTTTTTACAACAACGCCAGCGCTTGTGATGGTATCTTTCAGGTAGTTCAGTTCATGTGACTTGGTATCGAATGTACCAGCGACATATACTGTTGGATCCGACATATGAATTCTCCCAAGATTGTTAACGTTGTCCCGACCATAGCGTGGCGCATATAGACGTCCTGACCAACCGTAATTTTACACCTCACTGTATTGCTGTTCTTTTCAAATTACGCACTGTCAACCGAGCTGGATTATCCACTGTATTGAATGCACCACCTCGGGTTGCAACAATGGTCCCCGCCCCCGGCTCAGGACTGTTACGTTAAAATTTTAAAGCCGAAGTGACAGATCCTGTTTTCGCTGCAATCGGCAATATTATCGGCAAATATTGATGTCATTCCTTTTGACTCGAATACAAACCCTGTAGACTGTGAACGCAGTATTCGATTTATTGCCATTTTCCCCGGGGAGCACACGCATGATCCGCCTGACCGCTGCATTACTAATCACTCTTTGCTGCTCTTTGACGGCTTACTCTCAGGACAGCGATTCACCAGGAGCACTTTCACCGCCCCTCGAACAAGCAATGACACTTGAGCGAATGGCAGAAATCCTGAATGCGCTGGATCCCGAAATGCAATCCCAGGAATCTCGCTTTCTACTGAACATCGAGGGTGTTCAGGTATTTGTAATAACAGATGTCACCCAGGATCGTATGCGGGTAATGACGCCCGTTCGACAACTGCAGGGTATATCACCAGACGAGATGACGCGCATGATGCAGGCAAATTTTGACACCGCACTCGATGCTCGCTATGCGATTGGCCGCGAGACGCTGTGGGCAGTGTACGTCCATCCGCTCTCACCATTACAGAAAAACCAGCTAATCTCTGGAGTCGGCCAGGTAATTAATCTGGCACTAACGTATGGCTCAATTTACTCTGGTGGTGCGCTGAATTACGGTGGTGGGGATTCCGGTGGCATCAATCGCAAATTAATTGAAGATCTACTGGAAAAAGGCGAAGCCGTGTAGCTTGTGTATAGTCGCTGGCGGAATCAGCCAGAACCAGCGACTTCTTCTCTCACAATTAAAGACGAACAATCCGCACTAAAACAGTTGCTACTACCCTGAGGTGCAAGGAGCTGATAGTGCTTTGGCACTAAGCTCAACAGGCAGATTCCTGCCCTCAACCACCACTTCATATTGCCCTTGCTCAAGCGAAGCCTTACCAGTAGCGCCTTCAGGCAACGATACAAAACACAGACCGATCGACGCTCCCTGTGCATACGCAAAAGCCCCGCTTGTGACAAACCCCACGATCTCACCATCTCGCAGTAGCGGTTCGTTATGGTGCAACATGACGTCAGGCTCCTGCAATTTTATACAACACAAAAACGGACCGTCGCCATCGGACTTGCGTGACATATATGCCTCCCGCCCGGTAAACGCAATTGCTTTATTCGTTCTGCAAACAAAATCAAGTCCGATCTGATGGGGCGATTCAGTATAGGAAACATCGTGACCCCAGTGCACAAAGCCTTTTTCGATACGCAAAGCGTTTAGCGCTTCAGCACCAACCAGCTGCAGGCCATAATTTTTTCCTGCAGCAATCAGAACTTCATAAACATGTTCTGCAAAATCCGGTGTAATAAATATTTCCCATCCCAGTTCACCGGTATAGGAGAGACGCTGTGCTGTGACTGTGGCATGGCCGATCTGAAAAGTCTGAAAACTGTTAAACGGAAATGCCACGTCGGTAAAATTATTATCAGAAACAGACTGCAACAGCTCACGAGACCTCGGGCCACAGAGTGAAAGCACTCCAAAGGAGGTAGTAACATCCTGCAAGCGGACATCTTCGTCCAGTTTGATATTAGACTTTAAATAATCACGATCACGACGTGTATGAGAGATAGAGCTCATTAGCATAAATGATTCTGACCCATGCCTTGCAACGGTAACATCACTTTCAACGCCACCACGTTCATTCAACATCAAAGTGTATACAACATGCCCGACCGGCACACCTATATCGTTTGTACAAAGGCGTTGCAGAAAGGCCTCAGCATCTGCCCCTTCGACAATTAGCTTGCCAAGCATTGAGTAGTCGATCAGTGCAACTGATTCTCTGCAGGCTTTTTGTTCTCTTTGTGAATATTTAAACCAACTTGGTTTATAAAATGAATGATCGTATGTTATTTCAGTACCCTGAGGTGCAAACCATGCCGGGCGCTCCCACCCTTGTACTTCAGCGTAGACCGCACCATGGGCTTTCATGGCATGATAAAAAGGCGTGCGACGAAGGTTGCGCACTGACTCCCTTTGCCGACCCGGCCAGTGCATACCGTAAGTAAGCACCAGTGTTTCAGCACATCGCTCACGCAGGTAAGGATCATGCGCCTGGAAATCTTCAATACGAGCCGGATCCATCTCCGCCAGATCCATCGGCGCGTGGCCCTGCATAATCCAGTCTGCCAATGCCTTTCCCGCACCCGGACCTGACTGAATACCGGTAGAGTTAACACCTGCCAATACAAAATAACCGGGCAGATCGGGAGCTTCACCCAGTGTAAATCGACCGTCATGCGAATAGCTTTCAGGACCATTAAAGAAAGTTCTGATTCCGGTATCCTGCAGTATTGGAACCCGGTTCATGGCAAGCTCCAGTACCTCGGTGACATCATCTTCAACAAACGGCAGACTATCGAACTCAAAGCTATCGGGAATACCTTTTGTACCCCAGGCTTTGGCATTAAAGTGCGCAAAGCCAAAAAGAAGCTTACCGGCATCTTCCTTCCAGTAAGTACCATCACAATAGGAACGCAATACCGGCAGATCTGCTGGCAGATCGGCAATCGGTTCAGTCACCAGGTAGTAATGCTCACAGGCATGAATGGGTACTCCCACACTATTTTGTCGTGCAAGTTCTCTGGCCCACATACCACTGCAGTTAACTACATGTTCCGACTCTATGACTCCCTGACTGGTAACTACACCACTAACCCTGCCTGCCTGAGTCAGGATCTGCTCAACTTTAATCTGTTCGAAAATTTCAGCACCGCGCATGCGTGCGCCTTTAGCCAGTGCCTGAGTCAGTGCGACAGGGTCAGCTGAGCCATCACCGGGCATATAGATGCCACCCATTACACCTTCGGCATTCATTAGCGGCCAGCGCTCACTGATTTCAGAGGTATCCATGGTTCGGGCTTCAATATTAAACAACGACGCAAAATCAGCCTTGCGTTTAAGTTCTGCCAGACGCTCGCGGTTGAGTGCTATCGAAATGGAGCCGGATTGACGAAAGCCCGGATTCTGGCCTGTCTCGGCTTCTATCTGTTGCAGTAACTCAACGCCGTAGCTTGCAAAAGCTGTGGTGCTATGACTTCCCTGCAGCTGGCCAACCAGACCTGCAGCATGCCAGGTGGTGCCACTGGTGAGTTGCTTGCGCTCCAGTAAAACGATATCAGTCCAGCCGCCTTTGGCCAAATGATAAGCCACAGAGCTACCGTGAATACCTCCACCGATGATGACTACTTGCGTCTTTGCAGGCAGTGATTTTCCCATGGATAGTATCCCTGTCGGTAAGTAACGATTTCAGCGTAGCTGAAATAGCTGCCCGCAGTTTTCAAGAGTAGATTCAAGACCCGCAAGCTGCCTCAAATGCCAGGCAAGTACCTGATTGCTTGCGATAACAGGTTTGTTTAATTGTTGTTCTGCCTGTGAAATTATCTCAAGCGCTCTGAGGCTTGTACAAGATACAAACACAGCATCACAATCATCACGCGCACCAACACTCAACACAGCCTTGAGGATACTGTCTGCACTTATACGCGCTACGGTAAAATCGTCAGACTCGTTAAACGAGGCCACCGCATTAACTCGAAAACCTGCAGCACGAAGATTTTCCTGCATCTCAACAGTCACTTCCGGCAGGTAAGGCGTGAGCAGCGCTACACGTTTGACATCAAGCGCTGCAAGTGCGGCTTTACACGCACTGATCGGGTTACTGGTTTTAGCTTTTGGATGCAGCTTACAGATAATTTGATCAACACGCTTTTCACCGATCACCGTCGCACCTGATGTACAGGCGTAACCGATAGCGTCAAAGTCAAAAGATGACGGAAGCAGCGATACTGTGTGCGGCAGATTGTCCTCCATCTGCTGCAATGACTCGGCAGTTACCTCGGTAGCATTGGCAATACGTGCGTGATACAGCGCAACACCCTCATCACTTAAAAGCTGTGCCATCTCATGTTCTATAGTTTGATCCGATTGCAGCACAATCAAACCAATACGGGCACGCTGACCAAGACCATCGTCAGTGGTAAAATCAAGTGCTTCCAGGCTGACTTCGGAATGCGTCACAAGTTAGATTCCATTGTCGGCACCTTCCTGTTGAGCAAAAAATGAAGTGGCCCTGGGCACAGCAGGCAACTCCATTTCATACGGTGTACAGCGCACCCGTCCCGATGCTTCACCGCGCACCAACTCGTGGGTAAACCTGCTTGGCAGATGATTCTGACTCAGCTCAATCGCATCTTCAGCGTAATAGGTAGTTATATACAACGTACGCGGCTTGTCAGACAAGTTGGGCGCTGATCCGTGCAACAGATTAACGTGCATAAGGCAGACGGCACCGGCAGGTCCGGTACACTTTACAATGTTGTCTTTTTGCGATTCGATGATTTCATCATCCACCGCACCGGTGAATACACCGTTGTGCCAATGCGAATAGAGTGGCCCTTTGTGAGTCCCTGGCAGTACTTCCAGTGGTCCGTTCTCAAGCGTTACTTCATCAACAAACAACAGGCAGGTAATCATGTCGTGATGAGTCATTGGCTGAAATAAAAAATCCTGATGCCACTTCACCTGCGTTGCGCTACCGGGTAACTTGGAATTTACTTTGCCGTGGTGAAAGCGCAAGGATGGTCCGATGAGCTCGGCACAGTAATCCACCATGTGTGCATTGCGCATAACGCGGGCGTAATCATCGGACACTTCCTCTGGTGATTGAACGCGCCGAAGTGCCGGATACTCCGCACAGTGACCCGGCTGCAAATCAAAGCGCGGACGCCCATCCAGTGTTTCACCAAAGTCTTCTGTTTCAGATCTGCTCTGTTCCACCCAGCCGGTGAATTGTTTTTTAAGGCTTGAAAGATCCTCTGGCTCAACTGCATTTTCGACAACCAGTACTCCATCACGCCAAAACTGATCTTTCAGAACCTGCGTTAGTTTTTCCATGAAGAGACCTCACTTGCACACTTTGTTGTATAACAGTAACAATTGATCAAAAGCAAGCCTGCGTTATTGACGAGTCGTTTTGGCTTGATATTCATATCACCTGTTGTGGCATAGTTACCTGGCGATTAAGTAGGACAATAGAGATGCAGCCTGAAGCACCGGCGCGTGGTTTTAATGAGGCGGAGTTCAGCACCCGCACAAAGAACGCACAAGCACAAATGGCCATGCAGGGTCTTGATGGCATGCTCTTAATGAGTGAGCCGGAAGTTCGCTACTTTACCGGTTTTCATACCTTATTCTGGCAAAGCCCGACTCGCCCGTGGTTCGTGTTTGTACCACTGCAGGGCAAACCAATCGCGATTATCCCCGAGATCGGTGCTGCACTAATGCGACAAAGCTGGCTCGATGATATTCGCACCTGGAGCGCACCTGCACCGCATGATGATGGCATTAGTCTGCTCACGGAACTGCTGTCACCACTGGCTTCAAGCACTGCAACACTGGGTGTGATGAAAGGCCATGAGACCATGTTACGCATGCCACTGGGTGACTGGGAACGTTTAACCGCAGCGCTTCCAGGCTTACGTATCGCCGATGCAACTGCTCTGGTGCAGGGTCTGCGTATGGTTAAATCAGATGCAGAGATCGATAAGCTTGCCCACATTTGTGCTGTTGGCTCAGCGGCATTTGCCAAAGTACCGGAGTTTGTCACTCAAGGCATGCCACTTGACTCGGTATTTCGAGAGTTCAGACGAACAGCTATAGCACAAGGTGCAGATGACTCCCCTTATGTGGTTGGCGCTGCAGATCAAGGGGGTTATGCCGATGTCATTTCACCACCATCGCAAAGACCACTGCAGTCAGGTGACATACTAATGATGGATACCGGTTGCACCTGGGATGGATACTTCTGCGATTTTGATCGCAACTGGGCCATTGGCAAAGCAAGTGACAAGGCAAAACAGGCTTACGATGTGTTGTGGCGCGCAACAGAAGCTGGTATCGATGCCGCCCGACCCGGTAACACCTGCCGTGATCTTTTTCAATCTATGTCTGCTGTGATTGCAGAACTCGATAACAACAGCGGAGACATCGGACGTCTCGGTCACGGACTGGGCATGCAACTTACAGAACAACCCTCACATGCAGTATTCGACGAAACCGTATTGCAGGAGAATATGGTGTTAACCATCGAGCCCTCTCTGAACTACGGCAATGGACAAATGATGGTGCATGAGGAAAATATTGTGGTTACCGCAGATGGCGCACGTCTGCTGACAAGCCGGGCAGCGACTGACTTACCGGTTATTTGATGATGCTGAATCGCTTTCATTAATTCTGTCCTGGCCCAGGACGTAACATTTCTGAAACACCAAATGACTCCCCTTCCGTCAATGCGGACCTCTATCAGGTCATCAGCAGTCGCAAATCAGCCAAAGGTTTAGACAAACAACATCAAAAGTCGCACTCATCGCAAGTTTGAAACAACAATTGAGTTAAATTAAGGAAGTGAAAAACAGCGAGCGATTGGAGTGCCGCGTGAATGCTGAACGAGTCCGCACCGCCCCGGGACCTCGTATCACACGGACACGGGGCACAATTATCCACTGGAGTAAATTTTCAATGAGAAAGTTATTTAAACTGGCTGCAGGCCTCGCTGCTGCTGCCGCGATGTCTACCTCATCTCCCGCATTAGCTGAATGTGGTGATGTTTCTATTACCGAGATGAACTGGGCTTCGTCTCAGATCATCACCGAAGTTTCTAAATTCCTGATGGAGCAAGGCTACGGTTGCACAGTAGAAAAAGTACCTTCTGCTACTACCACCTCTGTCGCTTCACTGGCTGAGAACGGCGAACCGGACATTGTCACCGAGCTGTGGTTAAACTCAACAGGTGATGTCTATCAGAAGCTTGAAGCCGACGGTAAAGTTGAACGACTGGCTGAAGTATTTAACCCCGGTGGCGTTGAAGGTTGGTGGATTCCTGCATACCTCGCAGAATCTAATCCCGAACTGCAGACCATCGAAGGGGTATTGGCTAACCCGGATCTTGTCGGTGGCACATTCAACAACTGCCCCGACGGATGGGGTTGCCGTAATGTTAACGACAATATCATCACAGCACTGGGTCTGCGCGACAAGATGGAAGTCTTTGATCACGGTTCCGGTGAAACGCTGGGTACTTCTATAGCAGCAGCTTACGAAGATAAAAAACCATGGTTTGGATACTACTGGGCGCCGACTGCTGTATTGGGTAAGTACCCTATGGTGCAGGTTAAAATCGGTGACATTGACAAAGAGATCCACAAAGCCAATGGCAACAAAGATAATGCTACTCCCGGCGTATCTGATTTTCCACCAGCACCGGTTCTGACTGTCGCGACTTCAGCACTGGCAGAGCGTGAGCCTGGCATAGCCAAATTGATGAGCTCCATCAGTTTTGACATCGACATCCTCAACAGCACACTGGCATGGCAGGATGATAACAGCGCCTCGGCAGAAGAAGCAGCGGTACACTTTCTGACAAACCATTCAGATGTATGGTCTGGCTGGGTTAGTGATGAAGCCAAAGAAAAACTTTCAGCGCTTATTAAATAGTCACTGAAAGCGACTTAATACGTTATACGTTGGGCGCATTTTGCGCCCAACACCTTTTTTGTCTATGCACATAATCCGGCAACAAGCTTAAGGACATATTTATGGCCTATTATGATTCCTTTTTTGACAAAACTGGCCTGCGTGACTGGTGCGATGCCGGTAAAACGTCTGACGGCCCGGTCTCGATGGCAGACTTGCTTGCACAGGCAGGCGTTAAAAAAGAAGAATCAGGATTCGAGCTTCCCTTTCCTTCACTTGATGAATTACACAAAGCCTGTGCCTCGATTGGTCAATCACGTGATGTGACCAAAGGCGTCGAAGACGGTTTCCTCGCCATTAAAGGCGCACTTCGCTTTGTACTTGACCCGATTACACAACCACTCAGCTGGCTGCTTGAATTTGCGCTTTCAACCATTGAAGCGACACCCTGGTGGATAATGTTTCCTGTTTTGGCATTGGTCGTCTACCTGGCCTCAAAATCGTGGAAGCTGGTCGCTTTTGTACTGGGTTGCCTGGCGTTTCTGGCTTTTGTTGATCACTACGATCACGCCATGCAAACACTGGCTGTGATTTACGTCTGCGCTTTCTTATGTGTACTGCTGGGTGTACCCATCGGTATTGCTATGTCGCGCAGCGATCGATTACAACGAATAATTATTCCAATACTGGATATGCTACAAACGCTACCGCCGTTTGTGTATTTAATACCACTGATCTTTTTATTTTCCATTACCGAACCCAAGCTCTACGGCGTTGCGATTATTCTCTATGCGATCGTACCCGTCATCCGACTTACCGATCTTGGCATTCGACTGGTCGATGAAGATGTCATCGAAGCCGCAAACTCATTCGGAATGACGGACAGACAAAAACTTTTTGGTGTACAAATTCCACTTGCACTACCGAACATAATGGCAGGTATCAATCAAACAATAATGATGAGCCTTGCCATGGTGGTGATTGCCTCACTGGTGTCTGCACCAGGCCTGGGTGTTCTGGTACTGCGAGGAATCCGTAACCTTGAACTTGGCGTCGGCCTGGTATCCGGCTTCGGCATTGTGCTGCTCGCGATTATCCTTGACCGGGTAACCAAAGCTGCACTTAACCGTGTCAATGCCGCACAGAAACATTAAACGAGTACAGCAAGTGACTGACCAGGTAACAGGTGACATCAAAGTCTCGATCCGCAATCTGTATAAAATCTTCGGACCGGATCCGGATACCGCGTTGCAGCATGTTTATAACGGCATGTCCAAAACTGACTTACTCAACGAACACGGACATGTGCTGGGCTTAAGAGACATCAATGTCGATGTACGTGCCGGCAATATCACAGTTGTCATGGGGCTTTCAGGATCCGGCAAGTCCACACTGATCCGACACCTGAACCGGCTGATCGAACCAACGGCAGGACAGATAGACGTAGACGGTGAAGATGTTCTCGCATACGACGAAGATCGACTGCGAGAACTTCGTCGCCAGACGATGTCTATGGTATTTCAGAAGTTCGCATTACTGCCACACCGCACCGTACTTGAAAACTCCGGCACAACACTCAAAGTACGAGGCGTTTCCAGGCGCGAGTATCTTAAGGAAGCAGAGAAATGGATCAATCGCGTTGGTCTTGAAGGCTTTGGTGATCACTACCCGCATCAATTATCCGGTGGTATGCAGCAACGCGTTGGAATCGCACGGGCATTAACGTCCAACTCGCCAATCATGCTAATGGATGAAGCATTCTCGGCACTTGATCCTTTGATTCGCACCGACATGCAGGACCTGTTACTGGAGCTGCAACAGGAGCTACACAAGACAATTGTATTTATATCGCATGATCTCGATGAGGCATTGAAACTTGCAGATCATCTGGTGATTCTAAAAGACGGCTATGTCGTGCAACAGGGAGAACCACAACATATTTTGTTGTACCCGAGCGATCCTTACATTGAAGATTTTGTCAGCGATATCAATCGTGCACGTGTACTGCGAGTACGCTCGATCATGACGCCTTTAGACGGACCAATTCCGGAAAACGCACATGGCGAAGTTGACTACGACGATACACTTGAGAGCATGATTGCCCGCTCCGGCGGTGACACATCTCACTCCTACGTAGTCATGAGAGACAACCAGGCTGTCGGTATTCTGGATATGACCAGCCTGGTCAGAGCATTGGTACCGCGTGCAGCACCCGAGGATGGCGTACGCAAGTACTAGCGTACTGCAACACGTAAAACGAACAACCTGGTGAATACCCAATCCTATTCCAGAGGTGTCTTATTCGTCGTGATGGCTGGTGTGTTTTTAAGTTCCGGCGGATTGCTGGTTCGATTTGTAGATCAGGCAAGTCCGTGGACTATCTTGTTTTATCGCTCCCTGGTATTTACCGCTACCGTGGCACTGTTCCTGTGGGTTCGAGATCGTCATACCTTTAAAGAGCAGTTTCAGAAAATAAAAGCGATTGATTTGCTTGTGTCGTTACTGCTTGCAACAGGCTTTATTTGCTATCTTCTGAGCCTGTTTAATACCACTGTTGCGAACACAGTACTGCTGCTGAGCACAGGCCCTGTTGTCGCAGGTGTACTGGCTTACTATTTTCTTGGTGAACCACTCAAAGCAATAAACTGGGCTGCCATGACACTGGCTATTGCCGGTGTCTGTGTAATGGTTTCCGATGGAGTTAACGCAAATGACATCACAGGTATTTTATTTGCGCTGGGGGCAGTTGTAGCTTTTGCCTTCTTCGTTGTATTGCTTCGATACCTGGGTCCGCAGCGCGACATGATGGCGCCTACTGCACTGGCAGGTCTGTTGGCAGCGATCATGTGCATACCCATGCTGCTTCCGCTGGTCGACAATCTTGCTATCTCTGCCCGTGACCTGCTCATTGCAATCTGTCTCGGCAGCGTACAGGTAGGCTGTGGTTTTATTTTTATAACGCTGGGGTCCAAAAGTGTTCCCGCGGCGCAGATACCGTTGTTAGGCCTTTCAGAAACTGCACTGTCGCCAGTGTGGGTTTGGCTGGCAGTGAATGAGGTACCGGCCACTAACACACTCATAGGCGGTGGTATTGTTTTGCTCGCCGTACTGATGCAGGGTTACGCCGGCCTTAAAGAACCAACATCAGTCGACCAAGGGTCTGCGCGGTAGAGGTGAGAACGCGCCACGGCGAGGGCATTTTATTTGTTCGAACATGTTACGCTCATTTGAGGCGCATAGTTCTTCATACGCAACGAAAATGATCGATAATTATTCTTGTCCTGGCGCACCGTCAGGGTGCATTCGCAGCAGCAGAGGTTCGGTCACGCAGACTCCCGGGGCATTTTTAAAAAAACTGTTTTGGTAACACAGATCCGGCCGAGTGAAGCCGGTTGAGTTTATTCGCCAGACTCTTCTTTCACGTGTCCGGTCAACTGATAGAGCCTGTCAAGGTCGGCACGCAGTGCGGCAATCTCTGCGAGAAGATCCTGATTTTTCGCCCTGCCGGAAGAATGATTATCTGCCTCGCGCTGCGGCATTTCCGGCATCCCGCACAACAAATGACCATACCGATCCTCACGCTGGCCCACACCTTTGGGTATTAACACGACCAACGGCTCATCGCCCATTGTCAGTCGTTCCAAACTCACTTGCATATCTTCACGATCAGTATACTCGTACATTCGTTGAGTTCTGGTATAAAGCTCTGACGACGTTTGCGGACCACGCAACAGCATAATAGTGATCAGTGCCTGTTGTTTTTTACTTAGACTATAAACATTGGTAAAGCGTTGTTCGTATCGCTCGCTGCGGGCACCCATTTCATAACGTATCAGTGAACGTGATTCAAGTTCACGCAACGTTCTCACAAGCTCCCCCTGCTGGTAATTGGTAACCGGCTCCCGGTTGGACTTCTGATTACATGCGGCAATCAGGCTGTTGACTGTCAGCGGATAGGCATCCGGAGTTGCCAGCTGTTTTTCCATCAATGCACCCAGAACCCGCAATTCCATGGAGGTAAAGCTAAAACCGTCTGTCGCTGTTTCATTCTCCGTTGCTTCAGATGCAAGACTGCCGGATGCCTGCTGACTGTTTGATTCGGACTGCAAGGCAGATTCTGTCTGATTACTCATTATTATTTACTCTGTTACTCAATGATTGAGAGCGTACCCGGGTTTTATTAAGTATAGTCTTCGACATACAGACTGCAGATTGACAGGGGTTCAAATTGCTCGTCCCTGTTAGTCACGCTTAGCTGCAGGATTCACCGAGCGCGGCAACTTCAGTTGAAAGCCGTTACCTCGAAACCTTTTAGATTCGGGCCCATGATAGGCATATGCGGTCTGCGCACCACTCTGGAACCACCTGTCAATGTTGTTGAAGAAACAGTGACGGGGCTTACGGCTGTTGTCAGAGCCCGCAACCGCACACCACAACAGTCACCAATTTCTCTGAAAACCGGGATTCGGCGCCATTGCCATGTCTGGCCGTGCAATCAGCACGTCCAGTACGTTGTGGCTTAACTCAGCCAACCTAACAGGGCCATATGCCCGATATTCCGGCTATTTCGTTCGAAAATACTGACCAGAACCGCGTTTACACCTTATTTATGTGATAGCGCTAACATTTCATATTGCCCAGCACAATTGCTATGTGTTGTTTTTTTACCATTGTCGTGTTTATACTTGACTCGCAGTCATGTGATTAAAGTTACATTTGGCTCGTAAAACACGCTTATGAATAGGCAAAAAGGGCTAATTCGGGTATTTGTGTTTAATCACTTTAACTATCTGTTGTTTTTCTGTCACTCAATCTGTAATTGATAATTATTCGCATTATCATTATTATTTAGATTTGCAGTAATAATTAACTCGTGTTCAGAAATATTCAAACAACATTTTTCACACTTTAATGGTCCATAGACACAAAAACAGAGGGAAGCACCAATGAAAAAAGTCCAATTCAGTCCTAACAAAGCTCTGGTTGCTACAGCAATCGCTTCGGCAATCGGAGCGTCGGGACAAGCGCAGGCGCTGGATGTAACCTTGTCCGGGCAGGTCAACCGAATCGTCAACCTTCTCGACGACGGCGTCGATAATGAAGTCCTGTTCCAGGATTGTACTTGTACTGGTACGCGCTTTCGCATCATCGGCCATCAGGACCTCGGCAACGGCTATAGCACAGGCTCAAACATTGAACTGCAATTTCAATCCAACGCAACCTTCGCAACAAATATCCAGACCCCGGATGGTCAGGTAGTTGGTCCTTCAAGCAGTAATGGTGCACTACGTAAAGCAGACGCCTACATCGGTACGCCGTTTGGTAAAATTTCTCTCGGTCAGGGCGATGGTGCTTCAAATGGTACTTCTGAAAGCGATCTTTCAGACACCTGGATTGCGAGCTACAACGCTCCTTCAGGTCCCGGCTCAATTGCGTTACGAGTAGAAGGCACAAATGAGATAAGCGACCAAACTGTGAGTTCAATCACCAGCCAATATGACGGCTTCAGCCGTAACGACAGAATTCGCTACGACACTCCCTCTTTCGGAGGTCTCAAATTCGCTGGCAGTGTTGGCAACAGCTTTCAGGAAGTCGCTGCTCGATACAGCGGTGATGCAGGCGGCGTATCAATTTCTGCAGCACTGGGCTTTGCCACAAACGATGACGGCGTTGATCGTTTCATGGGCTCAGCCTCACTTCTGCATAGCAGCGGCTTCAACCTGACTTGGTCTTTCGGTACGCAAGACACAGACAACGACATTGATGCGCTTGGAAATGAAACTGACGCATTCACCACGTACGGCAAAGTTGGCTGGCGTTTCGGTGATAATTTTCAACATGCGGTCTCAGTTGGCGGCGGCTTTGACACAGACCGAACATTTGCTGATCAGGAAGGCACTCGTTTCGATCTGGCCTACATCAACAACATTGCTAAAGGGGTGAAACTGTACGCCGGATTAAACACAGTTCAATTCGATTCACCAGAAGGCGTTGATGATTTTCAAGATGTATTTGCACTCTTTGGTGGAGGGCGTTTTACCTTCTAAACAAGCAGCTTTTGCGAGCTGTTAGTCATAAGATACTCCGACTGACTCGGAGTATCTCTGGCCAAAGCATAAAGGGCGGTGTAGAATTAAGAGCATGAAATTGTCAAGCTCTGTTCTCACCGCCTTTTTCGTTCTGGCATTCCAGACTGGTTGCGGCAAACTTCCACCGCATACCGGCGCCAAGGAAGTGCCTTTTGAATGGCCTGAAGATGCAGGCTACAAGTTAACCATTGATCGCAAAGGCATTCGCCCGGCCAATTCTGATGAGACAGCCCAAGCAAATACAACCCAAGCAAATACAACCCAGGCAAGCACAACGCAGCAAACTGAAGCAGAGCAAATCATCGCTCAACAGAAATCTGACCAAACAGCTGATAACCTGAGCAACCCTGAGTCAACTAACACCCGATTAAACGTCCCTGCAGCTGCTTCTTCTACCGATGTAACGGCGCAGCAAAGTGCTGAGTATGAAGACTTTGAACAATATCTGGCATTCAAAAAATGGCAGGAAAGCAACCCTGGTTTAGCTACCAACGAAGCTGAAGATTTTAAACGCTGGAAAGAATGGCAGTTGTTTAAAAAGATTGAGCCTACCACAGAATACTGAATCTGTAGTCACACCACCTCTCCCAAACAACCGGGTTTTGGTATTGAGCCACAAGCGTTCAAAGTTAAAAACAAAAAAGGCTCGACGAAAACAATCGTCTAAACCGGTTGTTAAAACCTCCGCTAACCCGCAAATTCATCGACTGCTTCAACGGGCAGTCACTGACCATCAAAACGGCCAGACTGCTGCTGCAGAAAAAACATACAAAAAAATTCTGACCAAAGATCCGAAACACCTGCAGGCGCTGGCGTATCTTGGCATGTTGTATCAACAGACTGGAGATATCGAACAGGCGATAACTGCTCTAGACAAAGCAAGTCGACTTAAGCCTGACCCGTCAACACTAAACAATCTGGGCAGCCTGCTGTTACAAAAAAATCGCCACCAAGAGGCAATGGATAGTTTTAACAAAGCAGTAAAACTTGAGCCGGATTATGATCCCGCGCACTACAATCTTGGCACTCTGCATAGTCGTTTGGAGCAACACAAAGAGGCCGCTTTTCATTATCGCCGCGTTATCGAATTAAAACCGCAAGACGAAGAAGCCTGGAATAACCTCGGCTTATCACTTATGTCGCTGGGTGCGCTGGATGAGGCCAGCGACTGTTTCAAACAGGCTGTTGCATTGCAGGCAGGCTACACTGATGCGCACAACAACCTCGGTTGTGTACAGATGGCACTGGGTGAGATGGAATCAGCTCGCGCTACTTTTGAAACTGCCATTTCAATCGATTTCAGGTTTGCACGCGCCTACGAAAATCTGGCTCGAACCAAACGATTTGAGACAACAGAAGATGAATTGATTGAAAAAATACACAGCACCATGAAATCACCAACGCCCGACGATGAGGCGCTAACCTGCTTTCACTTTGCTCTGGGAAAAATCTACGACGACTGCGCATCCTATGATCTGGCGTTTCAACATTACCACCACGGCAACGAACTGATCGCAAGAAAAACCCGGTTTAATCCACAGCAACTGGAAGCCGACATAACAAAAACCATAGAAACGTTTAACAGTACTCTCTTAAAAACGTACGGTACAGACGGACATCCATCGTCACGCCCCATATTTATCGTTGGCATGCCGCGCTCCGGTACAACACTGGTCGAGCAAATTCTCTCTGCGCACAGTGATGTAGCGAGTGGCGGGGAATTAAATTTTGTTCCCACTCTGGCGGGCTCACTGAACCTGACCGATTCAACAAATACCTCGTACAACAATGCTGAGCTCTTCTCCGGCAATAGTGACAACACAGAACAACATCCTCTGTATTTAGCTGGCGAAAAATACCTGACTGATCTTGCGAGCATTGATTCAAGTACACAGCATGTGACCGATAAACTGCCATGGAATTTTTTGCATACTGGCCTGTTGAAGCTGATACTACCGAATGCAAGAATAATTCATTGCCAACGTACAGCGCTTGATACCTGCTTGTCTATATATTTTCAACGCTTCTCAAGTCATATTGACTACGCCTACTCACTAAAGGATCTCGGGCTGTACTATTGCCAGTACCACCGTCTGATGGAACATTGGCGGAGTCTGGATCCTGCTCACTATCTGGAACTCGACTACGAAGAACTGGTTCGAGATCCAGAAAACCAAAGCAGGCAACTCATCAGTTTCTGTGGACTTGACTGGGAAAATCGCTGCCTCAATCATCATCAAAACCGACAGTCAGTACAAACTGCCAGCAACTGGCAGGTTCGCCAGCCCGTGTATTCAAGATCCGTAAACCGTTGGAAGCACTATAGAGATCATCTCGGTGAACTCACCCGTCTTATTTCACAGTGCGACGAACATGCCTGAGATGAGCCACACAATACCAGGCAGTCAACCGGAAACTATGAGTCCTCCACATTAAAAATGAACCAAGCCTCTATAGACAAGCTGCTTCAGCAAGCAATTGAATCACATAAAAACGGTGATTTAGCGCAGGCAGATAAACACTATAAAGAAATTCTTTCGCTGAACCCTGCTCATCATGAAGCACTGCACTACTCAGGACTTGTTGCACGCCAACAGGAAAGAATGCAGGATGCAATCGAACTACTTCAGCGAGCCGTCAAATCAGATCCGGCTGATGCAATGTGTTTGTGCAACCTCGGCAACCTGCTGAGCGAACAAGGTGAGCTATTACAGGCCATTGATGTCTACCGCAAAGCACTGTCCGTCAAGCCGGACTATGTCGATGCCCAATACAACCTCGCCAATACGCTCAAAGCAGCAGAAGATTATAACGGTGCACGAGACGCTTATCAGCGACTGCTTGCAATTGCACCTCAGGATGCAGATGGATGGATGGGACTGGGCAGTTCACTATTGTTTCTGCAGCGGAACGAAGACGCAGTCACCGCCTACAAGAAGGCAGTTGAAATTGCATCCGCAGAACCCCTTACCCATTTCGATCTTGGTATTGCCCAATTTAAAGCCAACGATCTCAACGCTGCACTCAAATCTATTCGACAGGCAATCAAACTAAAGCCCGATTTTCCTGATGCACACAACGAGCTCGCGAAAATACTCTACACGCAAGGCAAATTTGAACAATCAATCGCAAGCTGCTCGGAAGCACTTCGACTGCGCCCGGGCTATATATCGGCACAAGATAACCTGGCAAAATTTTATCTGGCTGCTGCAAAGCAGTCCAAAGCCAGAAAAGCCAATGTCAGGCGCGCAGAAAAACACAATGAACTGGCAAACCTGTTTATCAAGCTCGGTAAACCGGAAGCAGCGCTGGCAGCAAGCCAGGAGGCTGTACGCAACAACCCATCGCTCGCCAGCGCTTATAATTACCTGGGCATTTCGCTTTCGAATAACAATCAGTTTGAGGATGCAATAGCTGCCTATAAAAAAGCACTACATCTCAAGCCTGAGTATGCGGATGTCTGTAATAATATGGGCTTCACCTATAGCACCATGGGCAGGTTTGAAGACGCATTGCAGTGGTATAACCGGGCACTCGAACTCGACCCCGATATGGGCGGCGCCTGTCTTAATATCGCTCGTGCGAAACGATTTACCAGTCACGATACAACAGAAATAAGACAAATCGAAAAACTACTGGAAAAACCTGACCTGTCAATCCAGTCACAGACTGCAACACATTTCGCACTTGGTAAAATTTATCAGGATTGCGAAGAGCCCGATCGAGCATTCGATCACTACGCTAAAGCCAATCAGTTAAAAAGAAAAAGTATTCAACACAATCCAGAAGAGCACACTGTTCGCATCAGTGCGATCATAGATATTTTCACAACTGATTTTTTTAAGCAGTTTAGTGACTATGGTGACGACAGTGATATACCTGTCTTTATACTTGGTATGCCGCGCTCCGGAACGACACTGGTCGAACAGATTCTCGCAAGCCATCCTATGGTACATGGCGCAGGCGAACAAACCATGATTGGAAAAACCGCCGGAGGGTTACAAAAAGCTCTTAACACGATCAAACCATACCCGTTTTGCATAACCCTGTTACAGCCTGACAAAGCACTTCGTCTGGCAGAAAACTATTTGCTTAAGTTAACGAGCAAGGCGCCGAGCGCCACACGCATAACAGACAAAATGCCTATGAACTTTCTGCATCTTGGTTTGATTACGCTTCTGTTTCCACGTGCACGTATTATTCATTGCGTCAGAAATCCGGTGGATACCTGTTTATCAAATTATATTCAGCTATTTGCCGAAGGACATGAATTCTCCTACGATCAACAAGAACTGGGTCTTTTCTATGGCAACTATCATCGTCTGATGAAACACTGGAACTCGGTGTTGCCATTGCAAATGCATGAGGTAGTATATGAAAATCTGGTTAGCAATCAGGAACCGGAAATCCGTAAATTACTGGAGCATTGTGATTTGCCATGGGATGAAAAATGCCTAAATTTCCATCATCATGAACGCAGTGTTCAAACTGCCAGTCAATGGCAGGTACGCCAACCGGTCTATAGTTCATCAGTAAAAAGATGGAAAAAGTACGAACGCCACCTGGCACCTCTAAAGCAGACACTGCTACAACAAGGTGTGACGATTGAATAAGTCAATAGAGCGTCTGAGGATTGATTAGAAATGATAGTGCTACTTTCCCTGCCTTCACCGTAGGAGAGCATAATCATTGGGACTACAATTAAGATTGCAGGGAAACGATAAAATCATATATTTCTCACTCCCTGAATCTGCAATCTTAAAAACTACAGATATCACAATACATAAATATGCCTGTTAGCGCGGATTATTCATGAGATGGCGTTGATTTCATGCATATTCCGGGTTAGACACGGAGACTTTGTAAGCGTAGATGTCTTTTCTTCAAAACAGAAAAAGCGTTTAAGCGACTCCTATACCCGGCCACTACTACCCGGGCTAATCACCAAATCAAGAGAACATGGTTACTTTATCGTCTCTTCCTCGCCAAGAGAAACATTATCAATAATTCTAACCGAACCAATATGAGCAGCTATAAAACGTCGTCCCCAGCGTTCTTCAAGATAATCTATTTTCAGGCCCAGGCTTTCTATTTTTTCTCTTCGGACCTCTGCACTCAATGTTTCCGAAGAAAGGATTTTGTTAACTTTCCGGGCAGTAGTCAGTTCTTCAGGGCTCAATCGAAGGTTTCTTGAACTGAGAGCAAGCCCTTCCCGATCTCTTCGGGTTGGGACACCGACAATTTCAGTTGGCATAAAAAAACACGCCACCATATTTTGAATTAACCGATACTGTTGATAATCTTTTTCGCCGAAATACGCTCGCGTGGCTTGTATTATATTCAAAAGCTTCATCACCACTGTTAAAACCCCTTTGAAGTGCCCCGGACGATCAAGGCCGCAAAGTGCGAGAGAATCTTTGTTTTCGTCTACCGAGAACGCAAAGTTGTCTGGATAAAGCTCATTAGCTTCAGGAAAAAAAAGAACATCCACTTTCCAGTCATTGAGGTTACTGACATCCTGCTCAAAGGTAGAAGGATAATTTTCCAGGTCATCGGGGTTGTTAAACTGAGTAGGATTTACAAAGATACTGACCACCGTGACATCATTATCGGAAACACTGTTTTGAACCAGAGCCATGTGACCTTCATGAAGAGCACCCATAGTAGGAACAAAGCCCAGACTTTTTCCCTGAAATGATTTTTGCAGTTGTTGCCATTCATGGACAGTTCTGACAATTTTCATAGATCGTATATTTCATCTTTGCCGGGATACTGTACGCTCTTTACATCTCGATCAAATTCGTCGAACGCTTCGCGAAGTTCGCGGTCCAGGTTGCAATAACGACGGACAAATTTGGCATTCTTTTCGAAGGCGCCGAGCATATCCTGCATCACCAGAATTTGACCATCAGTACCTGCGCCTGCACCAATACCGATGGCAGGAATATTTAACTTTTGAGAAATTTGGGTGCCTATGTCTTGCGGAATACATTCAAGGATTAATGAGAAACAACCCAGCGCTTCAGCCCTTTCACTGTCTTTTATTATTTTTTGTGCCTCTTGTTCCAGCTTTCCCTGGACTTTGTAGCCACCTAAAGTGTTTACGCTTTGCGGCCTTAGTCCAAGATGCGCCATAACAGGTACCCCGGACTCTATGACGTGGGCAATAAAATCTTCATTGCCGTCTATCCCCTCGAGCTTAACCGCATGTGCACCGGCGGCCATCAATCTTCGAACATTTTCCAGACCATGATCCAAACTGCCCCGATGACTCAGAAAAGGAAGATCACCAACGATAAACTTATCCGGTGCACCTCGCTTTACAGCCTGAGTGTGCAGAACCATTTGTTCCATGGTGGCTTGTACTGTGGAATCAGCACCGTGCATTACCATGGCCAGACTGTCTCCCACCAGTATGCCATCTACCTGACTGGTGTTTAATATTTTCGCAGTCCAGTAGTCATAACAGGTTAAAAACGAAATTTTTTCACCATTGGCTTTGCATTTTGCAAAGTGAGCGATATTCATTATTGAAATTCCTGTGAGGTAGGAGAAGCCGGAAGCGAATTTTTTTTCGCCGCCTCTACAAACGCGCTGTAGATTTGCAGCAAATGATGTCCGTCAAGTGCCTCTTGATGCCTGGCAAGCGTAATTTGATCGTTTCGCAGCAAAGGGCCGGAAAAATTTTCATCACCTGTTTTAAAAGTATTATCCAGAGATTGTTGTAAAAAAGGCTGCAGGGCAGCCTTTGGAATATTTAGTTTTTCAAACTCTGTAAATACATTCTGCCATAGCCACTGAGGAAAGTTACCCGCTATCACACAAAAACTGTGGTAGAGCGCTTTGTCTTTTGGTGAAACGGTGTACTGAGGGTTGGGAAGACTAGCAATAAAAGAATTTTTCGAGGAAAAATCTAACGTTAAAGGTATGCTTTTATAAAAGTCGGCAGGATAAAGATCTTTACCAAAAGTCATCAACGGGTGAATGCCGGCTATCTCAGGGTGATAAAAAGCTCCGCTAAAGTGAAAAACCGAACCTGAAAATTCAGTCAGGTATGTTTCGTAAAACTCTTTTAGCGCATCATCGGATATAGCTAAGTAAACAGTAGAAAAATTATTAAAATATGCCGATAGTTCTCGAGGCTTTGTTTTCACAGAATTGGAACGATTCCAGAATGTGGCAGGCGTACCAAGGCTTTGCAGGTAAAACCCCCAATGGCGGGCCATTTTGCCACCACCAATTATGAGGTCGTTATGTTGAGGTACCTGTGCCATTGATCGAGCCCTTGTATGCTGTGCTTCGATAGTAAATCCCGGATGAAGAATACTCCTGGTGACCTCCAAATTAAAATCTGTGGTTATTCGCCAGGATCTCAACCACTGAATTCATGCCCCCGAACTATGGATTGTACAAACAACAAGGTAGCGTATCGATTAGGCTTATACTTATACGTTTACCTTTGCAACCTGAACGCTGCCCGATTTTCGAACCCATGTTTGCGTGAATGTCCCGCACGCGGGCCTCGCCGGTGCGAAGCTGGAACAAGAACAAAGCAGTAAAACCGGAGATACCCATGCCTGAACAATACAACGCGTCTATCGGGCGTTTCGATAAATCCTTTTTGATCCATATGATCAAGGATTTCTTTTTGGTTCTGCTTGTCGTCACGCTTATAGAATTTGCGCTTAAAGCAGGCAAAGTCTATTGGGATTATCAGGTAAACGGAGAAAGCCAGGCGCTTGCTGTTGCAGAGGAACTCTCTGAAAATGTTGTTTCAATCATGTCTAATGCCGGTGGTCCGGTAGCGGCGCGAACAGTGTATCCAATACTGGAACAAAACTGGACGGACCTCGGCTACGAAATCGCGATTATCCCGTCAGAAGTCACTGTAAAATCAATAGAGAAAAGCTTTAGGTTTACACCTGAAGGCATTCCCATAACAGGTATGACAAACAGTGAACATAAAACTGCAGAGGTGGATGTCATCGCCCTCGAACACTGTACCTCCTGCCACACAGAGGCGGGCCAGGGTGATGTATTGGGACGAATCGTAGTCAGAAACTATCTGGGACGCGACTTTGCCATGTGGTGGCAGGATGTCAAGCTAACAGCCGGTCTTGCAATCGGTAAAATTGTCCTGCACTCCATATTGCTGTTCCTGATTTTACGCGCCCGAATGGAGCCACTGTTACGCTTGCGATCTGTTGTGAGCGGGCTTTCAAAAGCCTATTCCAATTTAGGGCAGCGCGCTGAAGTTCGCACAGCCGATGAGTTCGGTGTTCTGGCCCGTGATCTGAATGTCTTTCTTGATCGAATCAGCCGACTGGTGGAAGAACTGGATACGGTGCTCTACCAGGTGGTCGAGGTAAACGACGATATCGTTCAGATGCAGTTTGATCTCAGATCACAGATAGATCGGGTGGTATCAAACACTCATCAGGTTGAGCGCAACGCAATGCGCGGTGCCAAACAGGATCCAAGACTCTCACAGGCATGGTTCGATGCTATTAAGCACTCCGTGACAGAACTTGATAACGCATTGGCCGGCGTAAACAACGCACCCGAAGCAGAGACTTTGCTCGAAGATCTGCGTTCTGTCATAGAAAATGCCGACGCACAAATCCAGAACTCCGAGCAGGTTTACCTATCACTGAACAAACTCGGTGAAGAGGCGGGAGCACTAAGAGGATCCGTGTCAGAGATGATTCGCCTTGAGGAACGCATGAAAGGCATCATTGACAGTGGCACGCAGTTGGTAAGACGGCTTCGACCTGCCGACAATACACCAGCGGACTAGCCCAGACTAAGCACCCGGGTCACAGACATTGAGTGGAGAATCTCGTCAATCCTGCGCGCACATGATATGCTGCAAGCCACTTGACGGGGTGCCGGCGGCGATTGTGTCAACCGGCTGAGATCAGGCAGGCCAGTCCGACCATTACAGGCACTGCCAAATCCCGCTGAACCTGATGCGGTTAATACCGACGTAGGGATCAAGCTAGAGGGCATCGAGTCAGCAACTGATTCTGCAATGCGTGCCCGGCGACATCCCGAAACCAGTTGCCGCCATGGAGATTAACCATGGTTTTACCAAGCGATACCACCCAAACACCTATCGCACTGACCATTGCGGGATCAGACTCCGGCGGTGGTGCCGGCATACAAGCCGACCTCAAGACTTTTAGTGCACTCGGTGTCTATGGTGCTTCGGTGATTACGGCATTGACGGCACAAAACACGGTGTCGGTAACCGCTATTGAAGATGTATCACCAGCGTTCATTGGCAGACAAATCGATGCTGTATTGTCGGACCTTTCAGTCAAAGCGATAAAAATCGGTATGCTGAGCCAGGTTGAGGTTATACAGGCAGTCGCTGCAGGACTTAAACAATACCCGCATATTCCGGTAGTACTTGACCCGGTGATGGTTGCAAAGAGTGGTGATGTACTACTGCAGCCTGAAGCACACAAAGCACTGGTAGAGTTGCTGTTTCCTGTCGCCAGTGTCATCACACCGAATCTACCCGAAGCTGCCATATTGTTAGCGACGGAAGAAGCTCAAAACGAATCGATGATGACCGATCAGGGTAAGGCCTTATTGGCTTTGGGATGTGACGCAGTACTAATGAAAGGCGGACATCTGACTGGCGATCAATGCGTCGATCTGCTGCTTTACAATAATGAAATCGAGCGTTTTGAGTATCCAAGAATAGAAACTCGCAACACTCACGGTACCGGCTGCACTCTGTCTTCGGCAATCTGTGCAGGTATGGCCAGCGGCCTTGATTTAAAACAGGCAGTGTCAGCCGCCGGCAGTTACCTGCACACGGCGATCAAAGCCAGCGATCAACTCACGATTGGCGATGGGCATGGTCCGGTGCATCATTTCCATGCGCAATGGTCATCACACTGATGTGTCATTGTTGAATGCAACACAACGACCAGCATGCAGTTCCTGTGTCTGAGCGCAACCAACACAATGGTAGCGTTGCGCGCTCTGCTATCGGCATTACAGTAAACAAACTTGATCTGACCCTTGGCAGCCAGTGCCTTTTTACTGATTTCAATATCAACCTGCCGGCAGGACTTTGGAGCTGCATACTCGGTCAAAGTGGTGCAGGTAAAACATCTCTGTTGCGTCTTATTGCAGGCTTGCTCAAACCTGATAAGGGCAGCATAACCTCAAGCGATGGCAGTGATCTGCAAGGGCAGATCACCTATATGTCACAAGATGACGGCTTACTACCCTGGCTGTCTGTTATTGATAACATTCAGCTGGGACATCGCCTGCGTGGCACCCGGTCAGATGGTACTTATCAAAAAGCACTTGGCTTACTGCAACGTCTGCAACTCGATACAAGGGCATCTGATCTGCCTGCAACCCTGTCTGGCGGTATGCGTCAACGTGTTGCCCTGCTGCGCACACTCATGGAAGACAAGCCGGTTGTGCTGATGGATGAACCGTTCTCTCGACTGGATGCTATCACCCGGGTTGAGTTACAGGATATCGCCGTTGAGCTTTTGCAACACCGTACTGTAGTGCTGGTAACTCACGACCCGCTGGAGGCAGCCAGACTGGGCCATCAGTTGATTGTGCTCTCGCAGCATGATCCATCAAAGCCGACGATCCTGCAGCCTGACTCAGCCTCGCCCAGAGCTGTTGACGATGAACAGACTCTACTCTGGCAACAACGTATCTGGCAGGCACTCTAAGTATGTCTGATACTGTCATCGAAGCAACAAAGCCTGCCTCAAAGAGTCGCCAGTTGCTACAAGTTGTGATTACCACTACGGGTCTGCTTTTACTGTGGCAACTTGTTGTCACGCTCAGCGATACACCGGCGTTCATTCTGCCGGCGCCACTTCAGGTTATCGAAACTCTGTTTTCCCAACCGGCTTATCTGCTCAGGCACGCAGGTGTAACACTCATCGAAATTCTGGCCGGGCTGACACTTGGCTGTGTGCTTGGACTTCTCAGCGCTTTGATTATGACCGCCTTTCAAGGTGTTAGACGCTGGGTATTTCCAGTGCTGGTGATCAGCCAGGCTATTCCGGTATTTGCTCTGGCACCGCTCCTGACACTCTGGCTCGGCTATGGCATGGCATCGAAGATCGCCATGGCCACACTGATCATATACTTTCCTGTCACAGCAGCTGCGTTCGATGGCTTACGTCATACCACCAGCGACTGGCTCGACATTGCACACGTCATGCAGGCAGGCCGACTGTCTGTCATTCGTCACATTCGCCTACCGGCGGCACTTCCTTCTATTGCATCAGGTATACGTGTCGCCACGTCAGTAGCGCCTATTGGTGCAGTAATCGGTGAGTGGGTCGGTTCCAGTCAGGGGCTTGGCTTTGTGATGCTCAATGCCAATGGCCGCATGCAAACAGACATGATGTTCGCGGCCCTGTTTGTTCTTGCCATACTTGCCATCACCTTGTACTGGCTGGTTAATCGATGCCTTGATGCTCTGCTTTTCTGGCAAATAGATTCCACACGTTCACAACAATTATCCTGAGGACACTATGCGTATATTATTTTTTGCACTTGCTTTGTCAGTAAGCCAATCCGTACTGGCGGCTGAAAAACTGACTGTGCTGCTGGACTGGTTTATCAATCCGGATCATGCTCAACTGATAATCGCTGATCGACTCGGATATTTCACAGACGAGGGTCTCGAGGTTGAAATGATCGAGCCGGCCGACCCCAGTCTGCCACCCAAACTTGTGGCTGCCCGCAAAGCCGATATTGCAATTTCCTACCAACCGCAGTTACATGCACAAGTCGATCAGGGCTTGCCATTGACTCGCTTCGGCACACTGATCTCAACGCCATTGAATTCACTGGTGGTATTAAAAGACGGTCCAATCAAATCCATCGCAGATCTTAAAGGTCATAAAGTGGGGTTTTCAGTAGGCGGTTTCGAAGAAGCTTTACTGGGCACAATGCTCAACACCCATGGCTTGTCACTGGATGATGTTGAACTGGTTAATGTAAACTTCTCACTTTCACCATCACTGATTACCGGTCAGGTCAGCGCAGTAATCGGTGCTTATCGAAACTTCGAACTCAACCAGATGGATATCGAAGGCAAACCCGGTAAAGCTTTTTATCCTGAAGAAGAAGGCGTACCGTCGTTTGATGAACTGATTCTCGTCACTCACAGCGATCGTGCTAACGACGCCTCACTCGGTAAGTTCCTCAATGCCATAGAGAAGGCCACCAGCTATATAATTAATCATCCGGATGACGCCTGGGAGCTTTTTAAACTCAGCAATCGCGATACGCTGGACAATGAGCTCAATCAACGCGCCTGGAAAGACACACTGCGTCGATTCGCGTTGCGCCCTGCAGCCCTTGATAGCCGACGATACAACAATTTTGCCCGGTTTATGCTGGAACGCGAACTGATCAGCAAGGTACCACCGTTAAGCGACTACACCATTGTGGTCGAATAACATCAAGCAGCTTGATATGCTCGGTACTGTGATATGAAAGTTGAAGTCGTCGGCGCAGGTGTCGCAGGCTTGTGTTGTGCTGTGCAACTGGCACGGCAAGGTATCGAGACAAAATTAGTATCCGCCAGCCACGGCATCGATGATAGCTGTTGCTCATGGTGGGCAGGCGGCATGCTGGCCCCCTATTGTGAAATGGAGAGCGCCGAACCACTTATTGCCGAGCTGGGTCATCAGAGTGTTGAATTCTGGAAGCATGAATTCGATTCAGAACATCCTGCAGGATTAACCTGCAATGGTTCCATGGTGGTTGCCACAACACGCGATCTGCCGGACTTACAACAGTTTGCTGAAAGAACCGAACAATGGCAGGCCCTTGAACAAGCCGCTATCACAACACTTGAGCCTGATCTTGGTGAACATTTTGACCGCGCATTGTTTTATCCACAGGAAGCACACCTTGACCCGCGAGTGGCACTACAACACTTATTATCAGTACTTGAAGACGAACAAGTCGAACTGCGAGCCAAAACGAAGCTTGATACAGAGTCACTGGATGATGTCGGTGACGTCGATTGGCGAATAGATTGTCGTGGTCTAAGTGCTCGTGACAGACTGACTGATTTACGCGGCGTCAAAGGTGAAATGCTGTTGCTTCACAGCGCTGATGTATCGTTATCGCGACCGGTTCGGTTGCTGCATCCACGCTACCCGTTGTACATCGTCCCGCGAGCAGATCAAATGTTTATGGTCGGAGCAACCATGCTTGAAAATGAAGATCGCGATCGAGCCAGCGCGCGTTCGATCATGGAACTGTTGTCAGCGGCTTTTACTGTACATCCGGCGTTCGCAGAAGCTGCTATTGTAGAAATCGGTGTTGATGCCCGACCCGCGTTCATTGACAATCTGCCTCGTTTGCGTCGCCGCGGTAAAACACTGTACGTCAACGGATTGTTCCGGCATGGATTTCTTTGCGGCCCGGCACTTGCCAACAAAGCGGTCGATTTTATAGTCAACGGTACCGTCGACTCAAAGGTGATGGATGAAAATCAAGCTTAATGGCATTGACTTCGAAACACGATGCGTCACGCTCGAAGAGTTGCTCAATATCGAAGGCCACAAACAAAAAGCAGTAGCTACTGCAGTCAATGGCGAGTTCGTCGCTATTGAAAACCGCGCTGAAACACTACTGACTGAAAACGACGCAGTAGAAATCATCGCACCGATGTCAGGGGGATGAATACATGCCATTGAAGTTGTACGATTCAACCGTTGAATCGAGGTTACTCCTCGGTACCGCGAGTTATCCTTCACCAAAAATAATGCTCGACTCCGTTGCTGCTTCAGGAACAGAAATTCTGACCGTATCGCTGCGACGCGAATCAAGCACCAATAAATCGGGACAAGCCTTCTGGTCCCTGATTGAACAATGCAATACAAAGGTACTGCCCAACACAGCCGGATGTCGCACCGTCAAAGAAGCTGTAACTACAGCACACATGGCAAGAGAACTATTCAAAACCAACTGGATAAAACTTGAAGTTATTCATGATGACAACTCTCTGCAACCCGACGTCTTTGGTCTGGTGGAAGCGGCCCGGATACTCAGTGACGAGGGCTTTCAGGTATTCCCCTACACCACCGATGATCTTAGTGTGGGCGAAAAACTTTTACAGGCCGGTTGCCAGGTACTGATGCCATGGGGTGCACCGATAGGCAGTGGACGCGGACTCAATGACATCTACTCACTGCGATCTTTTCGAGCCCGCTTCAGCAATGACGCCACATTGATAATAGACGCAGGAATAGGTAAACCCTCCGACGCAGCCCGTGCCATGGAACTGGGTTACGACGCCGTGCTGCTAAACACAGCCGTCGCCAAAGCAGGTCAGCCTGACACCATGGCACGGGCTTTTGCACAGGCAGTAGAAGCCGGACGCAGCGCCTTCGATGCAGGCATCATCGAGACACGTGACATGGCAGAACCATCAACACCCGTTGTTGGCACACCATTCTGGAATCAATAGAAACCATCATGCAAGCAGACAAACCAAACAGTAAAGACGGCAACGATGCATCGAAGATCGCACCGTTTTATCTGATCGTTGACTCAGCCGAGCTATTGCGTGACTTTCTGCCACTGGGTTTGAAAACTGTCCAGTTGCGTATTAAAGACACCGATGAAGATCAGCTACGCCGAGAGATACGGCTCGCCAAGTCTCTGTGTAGTGAATACGCATGTCAGTTAATCATCAACGATTTCTGGCAACTTGCAATCGATGAAGGCTGCGACTACATTCATCTCGGACAGGAGGATCTGCAACAGGCAGATATAAATACCATTAGACAACACGGTCTGAAACTCGGTATCAGCACACACGATAGCAGTGAATTGCAAATCGCTCTTGATCATGATCCGGACTACATCGCACTAGGTCCGATCTATCAGACTCTGCTCAAGAAAATGAAGTGGCGGCCTCAGGGGCTGGAAAAGCTGCAGCGCTGGAAATCCCGCATTGGTAACATTCCGCTGGTTGCTATCGGCGGCCTGACGCCGGAACGGGTCGAAGGTGTCTTTGCTCACGGAGCCGATAGCGCATGCGTTGTCACTGATGTACTGCAGCACCAGGATCCAATTGCCAGAGTCTCACAGTGGCTGCAGGAGTGTAGCGAACAAAGCACCAATGCCTGATGTTCGCTATTAAGCTCCCATCACTCTCTGCATCGCATACAGATGCTCACCATATATGACAATCAAAAAATCGGTTTCAGGCGAGGCCGCCACCGTCGCGCAGATGACTGCCGCGAATACCTGCTCTCAGGTAGAATCATTCCCCTTCAACTGAAGACAGTAAAGGCAAGCCAGTGACAGCTCTCGCAAAAAGACCATGGGTTCCCAAGGCGTCCGAACAACTGGTGCAGGAGTATGCAACCCGTACATCGGTAACCGATAACAAAGCACTCGCAAATCACATCGAAGATCTGGCGCAGCGCAACAAAGCAATTCATGAAAGCGAGTGCTTTAATCTGAACCCGGCAGCCAACGTCATGAATCCGCGCGCTGAAGCATTACTCTCGAGCGGCTTATCCACACGTCCATCGCTTGGCTACCCGGGAGACAAATACGAAACCGGTCTTGAAGCAACAGAAGAAGTCGAGGTTATTGCGGCAGAGTTATGTGCAGAGCTGTTCAATGCCCGCTTTGCAGAAGTTCGAGTTGCATCCGGTGCCATGGCAAATCTTTACGCGTTTATGGCGTGCTGCAAACCGGGAGATTCCATCATAGTTCCTCCCGCCAGTATCGGTGGTCACGTAACACATCATCCGGATGGCTGTGCCGGCTTGTTTGGTTTATCAATCCATGAAGCACCCGTTGATGTCGAGGGCTTTACGGTTGACGTTGATGGTTTAAAAGAGCTGGCAAAAAAGGTAAAGCCTTCGTTAATCACACTGGGTGGCAGTTTAAATCTATTGCCACACCCGGTTGCGAACGTGCGGGAAGTTGCCGATGAAGTTGGTGCGAAGTTGATGTTTGATGCGGCACATCAGTGTGGAATTATTGCCGGAGGTGCATGGCAAAATCCGATACAGCATGGCGCGCATCTGATGACCATGAGCACCTATAAGAGCCTCGGTGGGCCGGCCGGTGGCATCATCGTCTCTAATGACCAGGATCTGATGCAAAAAATAGACGCTATCGCCTTTCCGGGTATGACAGCAAACTTTGATGCAGCAAAGTCAGCAGCTCTTGCGATGGGTATGCTCGACTGGCGCGATCACGGCGCTGACTATGCAAAAACAATGATTGCGGTATCACAGACATTATCAGCTGAGCTGCAAAATCTGAATATTGATATCTACAATACAGCGCAAGGCGCTACCAAGTCACACCAGTTCGCTGTGCGTTCTCATCAATACGGTGGCGGACAAGCAGCATCTAAACGTTTGCGAAAATCTGGCTTTTTAGTGTGCGGTATTGGCTTGCCTGATGAAGCAGTCGAAGGTGATCTTAACGGCATCAGAATCGGCACACCTGATATTGTACGTTTTGGTGTAAAGATCGAGCATTGCAAACCACTGGCTGACTTATTTGCAAAAGCACTAGTATCAGATACGCCGGAGGAGCTGGCAGCTGAGGTAGCCAACTATCGTGGCAAATTTAAGCAGTTGTGTTTTATTAACGAATAAGCAGCAACAACGGTCGCAGATGTTTACGTAAAGTTCCTTAAACTGGCTTTGCCCATGCCCGAAATCGCAGATCTATAAAGCTCGACTGCATTTTGCCTGCTCAGAACGACAATTTCGGATCACAGACGACGCAAATTTACCAGTGTAGACCTGTGTGAAGCCCGTGACGAGCCACATCGGCAATCAACAGTCAAAACAGTAATTGATTTCCAATATAATCTGACCAGGTTATTCACCAAGCGGAGGGCAGCTCTCTAATGGCTGACTTATTTAACGAATTAAAATCGCGATGCGCATCTGACTGGCAGGCGTATACGCAACACGCGTTTATTGAGCAGTTGGCGAATGGATCACTGCCTGAGGCCAGCTTCAAACATTATCTGTTACAGGACTACCTGTTTTTATTGCAGTTCGCGCGGGCTTTTGGTCTGGCCGTCTTTAAAAGTCAAAAAGAAGACGACATCCGTTTCGCACTGACGGCCTGTGAAGCCATTGTCAACACCGAGCTTAAACTGCATATCAGCTACTGCGAAGCCTGGGGTATTTCAGCCAGTGATTTAAGAGACCTGCCGGAGTCAACAGCCAATATGGCCTACACACGGTATGTACTGGAACGCGGTTTAGCGGGTGATCTGCTTGATCTGTACGTTGCACTTGCACCATGCGTGGTCGGTTATGCAGAAACAGCCTCCTGGGCAGAGCAGTTGCGTGCCGCAAATTCATCCGCCACAGATAATTATAAATCGTGGATAGATATGTATGTCAGTACTGACTATCGAGGCTTTGCAAATGAATTCAAGTCAAAGATAAATCAGGCTGGCGAAAATGTTCCGCCAGCTCGTGTTGCAGAGTTGGCAGTTGTGTTTTCCGCCGCAACCCGCCTTGAAGTTGATTTCTGGCAGATGGGCCTCGATTTGTCGTGACAACCAGTGACACAAAATTGTCCACACTGATTTAACATTGTCTGCGAGCTTTGCCCTATATCTGAATTGAGCAGGGGCGAAACAAATGACAAGCTCTCATCTGCACACGCCTTATTTGATACAGTACACTTGTTGGTAACATACTGCTGTTGGTGCCCTGCAGGAACACGCCGGTAACTAAGTAAAAACCGACTGAGCGGGCGACGGTCTCTGCAGCTATCGGTATGTTACAAAGCCTGATGCACTACAGACGCCAGGAAATCACAAAAAACAAAAGGTAAAGTAATGAACGAACCGATTATTGACGCATTGCGGCTGGTTGTCGCCGACACCTATGCCGTGATTGGCCAAACTCATCTGTGTCACTGGAATGTGCGCGGGCCTTCTTTCTTCTCGTTGCACACGGCGTTTGAAGAACAATACAACGAGCTTTTCATCGCCGTTGATGAGATATCTGAACGAATTCGCGCCAAGGGTTCATTGGCACCGGGCGGTCTATCCAAACTTGCTGAAATGGCGGGTATCGAAGAGATTGACGAGGATTCCTCTGCTCAGGATATGGTACGTCATCTGGTGCGCGCCAATGAGAAATTGCTGGTCGACCTGAAGGCGGCCAGAGACTGTGCCGGAGAAGCAAATGATTCTGAATCTGAAGATCTGATGATTGCGCGCATTCAGACCCATGAAAAGACACTATGGATGCTGAAAAGTTTTCTTGAGTAGTATTGTGTCATTTTATTTTGTCACTACACAGCGGGCCGTTTGTGCGGCACGCTGCTCGCAATCCCGACCTACTGACAGGCTATATTCAATCGCAACAACCACCGCATCAAACTAAATATCAAAACCACTACAGTAAAACTATGACTACCTCCAATACCACGTCGGCTAACACACCATTTGATGCGCAAAAAAAAGAGCAGCAACTGCGCGATGATTCCGAACAATGGGATACGTCCGAACCGGAAGATGCCCTGGCTGACGATATTCCACTGATAGACTTGAGCGAGTACTTCTCTACCGGTAGCGACAGTGCGCTGAGTGAGGTAGCGGAACAACTACGCCTGGCCTGCGAGGAAACCGGGTTCCTCTCCATCACCGGACACTATATCAGCAGCCAGGTTCAGGAAAATACATTTGATCAGGTGCGTCGTTTCCACTCCATGCCAATAGATTTCAAAAATAAAATTCTGATGGATCGACCTGACTGGCCGGTGGGCGGTATGGGATATTTGCCTTTAAAGAATCGCAAGCTGCCAGCGCGTCAAACCGGCAATGTTAACGAGGCATATATTATCAAGTGCGATGATCAACTGGGCATGGATGATAATCAGTGGCCCGAAACAGAAAAGCTACCTGGCTTTCGACAACAGGTTGAACAGTATGCACAAGAGATGCAGCAACTGGGCAAGCGGCTGCTACCGATATACGCCAGAGCGTTAGATATGCCGGGTGATTTTTTCAATGATGCATTTATTGACCCGTTATTTCGACTTCGTATGACGCACTATCCTCCGGTGAAAGAAGAAGCGGGTAGTTCATTTGGTATTGCACCGCATGTAGATACTTCGTTTCTCACAATACTGGCGCAGGATCAGCCGGGTCTGACTGTATTTAGTGAACGGCGTAAGGTCTGGGTAAAAGCGCCCGCAGCGAAAGACACTTTTATTGTAAACACCGGAGAACTACTCAAGCAATGGACAAACGACAGATTCCTGAGCACAAGACACTTTGCCAACAACAACACAGGTGATCAGTCGCGCTATTCCATTCCTTTTTTCTTCAATGCAAATCCACACTATGTAATGAACTGTGTTCCAAGCTGCTATGACGATAACAATCCGCCTAAATACCCTGCTATATCGTATGCGCAAAGCCAGGCTGTAGTGCAAGGGGAGTAATTGAACAGAAAACCGGCTGACTAATCCGGGCTAGTCACATCAATGTTTACCTAGTTAGTTGATCATCGCCGGATTCTGTATTCTCTACTGGCTTATGATAAATCAGGTGGCTGACATCCACGCTATCACCATACTTTTCCTTAATTGCCTTGATTGCACGGATACGCTTAACATAGAAATGCTCAGCACCGATTCTGTCGTATAGCCCCGAGCGCTTGAGCGCATCCACTACTTTGAACTTAACACGGGAGAAATAGAATTCTATTCCTGCCTCCGCCAGGCGCGAAGACATGTGGCCGAGCATTTCCTCTCCTGTGGCATCGATTTGATCTACCGCTTCCAGATCCAGAACAATGACTTTAAGGTTTGGCTTGTCAGCCACGGCATTAAGCAGCTTACGCTCCAAATAACCTGCATTTGCAAAGTAGAGATCTCCATCATAACGATAGAAAGCAACTGTTTCGCTGGTTTCGAGTGAATTTAGATGGGCATCCCGGTAGACACCTTCATCGTTCAACGCTACTTCAGCAAAATGCGGTTGCATGGTGCGATAAATATAAAAAACCAACGATAAAACAACACCAACAAGAATACCCCATTCCAAATGAGGTGCGAAATATAAGGTTGTCAGGAAAGTTATTAATGCAACAAAACCATCATGTGGATTTACCTTCCAGGCGTGTTTGAATGGTTCAAAGTGAAACAAACTTATGACAGCAACAATGATTACAGCCGCAAGAGTAGCCACAGGTAAGTGATAAAGCAAAGGTGTCAAAAACAATAAGGTAATGCCGACAATAATTCCGGATACGATAGCCGCAAAGCCTGTTTTTGCACCGGCATCAAAAGCGACTGCCGTGCGTGAGAAAGACCCCGAAACCGCATAGCCCTGAGTTACCCCTGCAACAATATTGGCCAGACCCTTACCAACCATTTCCTGATCTGCAGAGAGATGTTGGCGAGTTTTAGATGCAACGGCTTTTGCGATCGAAAATGCTTCTACAAAACTTAACAGAGCGATCATAAAAGCAGGCAACATCAGGAACCCGATATGTTCGGAATCTATAACCGGCATCACAAGCGAAGGCAGGCCACTCTCGATTTCACCGACAATAGCACCGTTCATTTTTTCATAGCCAATTGCCCACGAAACCAGAATCGTGACAATTATCGTAAGAATGATATTTGGCAGTTTGGGTGCGAATTTTTTTAAACCAAACAGTAATGCGAGAGAAAAAAGACCCATCGCCAGAGTCGCAAAATGTGTTTGCGGTACAGCCAAAAGAACATTCCATAAAGTGTTGTAGAGATGTTCACCGGCTTCAGGATTTACGCCGAGAATTTTACCAATTTGAGTGCTGGCGATGACGATTGCAGCGGCGTTGGTAAAACCGATAACCACCGGATGGGAAAGGAAATCCACCATTACGCCCAAACGTAAAAAACCCAGCACCATTTGTATAACACCCGCCAGAATAGCAATCATCGCGGCGTAGGCAATATATTGTGTGGCCTCTAAGTTCAGCGGTAACAGTGCCGCTGCTGTCATTAAAGAAATAATCGCCACAGGACCATTTTGTAGTTGTCTGGAGGAACCGAACAACGCGGCAACAATGGGCACCAGAAATGCGGCATACAAGCCCATTTGCGGCGGCAGGCCTGCAAGTTGCGCATAGGCCATAGATTGCGGAATTAACACTAAGGCAACAGTGATTCCCGCAATCACATCAGCCCTTAAAACAGCCGGGTTTTTAAGTTCAAAAATCCAGTCCAGAAAAGGTACAAAACGAAGTTTCGCCTCGCTTAGCAGAAGTGTTAAATAGTTATTCATTGGTGTGGATTATTCCGCACATTCAAATCCCGAACAGATCAGATGGGTAGCAGGTAGTAGTTATCGCGAATGACCGCCGCGTTTTGGATTATCAGACCGCACTATGACAGTGCAGCAAGCAGATACGCTAATTTTCGAAAGCATTATACTACAGATGATTTGCTTATAAGCAGTTTGAGTCCGTGATTAAATATCCCGCAGATCTCGGGATTAGATCTATAGTGTCTTTGTATAACTCGAAGAATTGAGATTTACTATTTTTTGCTATTCAATCACCAAGCCGCATGTGCAAATAATCTACTTCTATATCAACCGTTACTGCAATCATAAACTCAAATACGTCAACCGCTGCCGACTCGGGCAGCTCATAGTGTCTGGCCAGGTTTCTGGAAAGCTCAATCACTTTTTGTTCACGATCTTTGCGTACGATCAGCTTAAGCATGGCTTCTCTGTCACCACCAGTTGCAATGAAGTCATCGGTTAATTCAACAAATTTTGATTCGGCAACCTGCTTTCCCAGGTTAACACGCTCCATGATGGCAAGCAGTACAGCAACATCAGCGGTAACCGTTTCACCATAGGTGTTGGATTCATCGCTGTCAGTACAATATTGATCTATCCAACGCAGGTAGAATTCAATAATCCGCTGTCCAACCCCACTGGCCATGACTCTGACAGGACTTTGCGGTTTATCACGCTTGATAACGCTCGACACCTCTGATACATCGGTGTAGGCATCCTGCGTTGCAAACACATATCTGCCAAGTTCAGCATGACAACGCTCCACCTGCCCCAGCTCATATTCAAGTAACGACTGTGCCGGTGTTGAAATGACCAGGCCAGGTTGGTAGATACGGGGGTTTTTTGTGTAACGCAATCGTTTCTTAAGCCCGATGATAATTTCATTCGCAAGGATATCCAGCCCGGGTCGTATTGTGCCCTGGAGATCAAGATCCGGATGAATCGACATTAAAATCCTCTGCTATCTGGTTGTCTGTCTGATACAAGAATACCTAAGATTTAAAGACAAGGCACTGTGAAAACAAACCTCTGCACGATATGCTCGCCGTATGAACAATAATCCGGGATAAACAAGATGAATATACTTATTACCGGTGGTGCGGGCTTCATTGGTCAAAGGCTGGCACTTGAATGTCTGAGATTACGAAAACTGAACCTCGACCGCCAGCCGACAGCAGATATTACAAAGATAGTGCTGGCAGATGTGGCAGAACCGGTTTACTGGCACGATGGTCTGAAAGAGCATCACCTAGTTGAAACCCGGCTTGGCGATATCTCTGACAAGCACCAGCTAAGCTTGCTTTTTGATCACACATACGATGTAGTTTTTCATCTCGCCTCGATTGTCAGCGGCCACGGCGAACAGGATTTTGATCTTGCCTTAAAAGTAAATCTTGATGGCACCCGCTATCTACTGGAATCCATCAGAGCACAAAACAACAATGCCCGTGTTGTATTTACCAGTTCACTGGCGGGCTTCGGCGGCGACACCATGCCTGAACAGGTCAGTGACGCGACCAAGCTCACACCACAAACTACTTACGGTGTAACAAAAGCTATCGGTGAGCTACTGATCAATGACTATAGCCGCAAGGGCTTTCTCGATGGTCGCAGCGCCAGACTGCCAACCGTTATTGTAAGGCCCGGAAAACCCAATCTGGCAGCATCGAGTTTCGTCAGCGGTTTGTTTCGCGAGCCTTTAACAGGGCAGGCCTGCAAGATTCCGGTAGATCCGAAGCAAATGATGCCGGTACTCGGTTACCGCAACATAGTAAATGGAATTATCTGTTTGGCTGAAGTACCGGCAAACGAGCTTGGCACAGACCGGGCGGTGGGCCTGCCGGCAATCAATGCCACTGTTGAAGCGATGATGACGGCACTGAAAAATGTCGCAGGCAATCGTCATCTTGGCGAGCATATCATCGAGCCGGATGAATCTATTGCGACAATAGTATCCGGCTGGCCAACGCAGATTGATAACAACAGGGCCATGAAGCTTGGCCTGCCAGTCGACAGCTCTCTGGAAGCAGTCGTGCAAGACTATATTGATGACTACCTGGATAAAAGTACAACATGACCCCGGTGATCATGAATTTAACTCCTTTCAGATCAGCGCTACTATATGAACGCGACTTAATTTAAAATCGATCAAAGCGCGTTTTATAAAACCGGTATCAATCCACCACTATCAATAAATAATAGATATGTCACAAACACCCGAGTACATCATCGATTTCTGGTTCAATGCCATAGACAGTAAACAGTGGTTTAAAAAAGATGATGAATTTGATTTGCTGTTAACCGCACAGTTCAGCCAGCTGCAGGCGTCAGCTGCAAAATCAGAGCTATTCCACTGGCGAAAAGACGCGGAGGGTCGATTGGCTGAAATTATTGTCCTTGATCAATTCTCGCGAAATATTCACCGAAATACGCCACTTGCTTTCGAAAGTGATCCGCTTGCACTCGCGTTAGCGCAGGAGGCAGTTTCACATGGTTGCCTTGATGATCTTGATCCAATAAAGCAGTCTTTTCTGCTCATGCCATATATGCATAGTGAGTCAGCCGTAATTCATGAGGTTGCAGTAGAACTTTTTAAAAGCACAGGTCTGGACAACTCAATTGAATACGAGTTACGCCATCAGAAGATCATCAATCAGTTCGGCCGCTACCCTCACCGCAATAAGATACTCAACAGAGAATCCAGTACAGAGGAACTGGAATTTCTAAAGACGCCCGGCTCGGCATTTTGAAAACCCGAATAATCAAGCAGACAGGTTAGACAGTGCCGAATGTAGACCACAGCCGGGAACTGCGCGAACAGATACAGCTCAGATTAAATAGGTTTAATCGTACAGGCAGCGCATCCGATCAACTGACTCCGGCCGCGGTAGTCGTTGGTGTTTCCGTTATAGATGACTCATCCTCTGCCTGTATATTGCTAACTCAAAGAAGCAACAAACTTCGAAAACACGCCGGCCAGTTTGCCTTGCCCGGTGGCAAAGTAGATAAAGACGAATCCATAGTTGAAGCGGCGCTAAGAGAATTACAGGAAGAACTGGGCTTACAGCAGAGTGAGAATTCTGTACTCGGGCTTCTGGATGATATGCCGACTCACTCGGGCTTTAATATCACCCCGGTGGTAGTCTGGATTGATGATCTTAACAGTCTAAAAGCAAACCCTGATGAGGTTACCGCGGTCTATCAGGTTCCACTGGCAGAACTTGCCTCAATTGATCTTAATTTAAGTCATGAGAGAGAAGAGTCCGACATATTACCGGGACAAAACGTCGAAAATAATACCGCAGCTACAGAACATGATGTCATGTCTCTCTATTTACCAAGCGTCGGCACTACTATTTATAGTCCGACAGCCGCTATCATGTACCAGTTCAGAGAAGTTGCACTACTGGGCAGAACAACCCGCGTCGCACACTTTGGACAACCCAGATTTGCATGGCGTTAGAGAGCCATCTTTGGTGACGGCTGCCGCTACAGGTGCTCAGGTGAAAAGATCGAGAATATCGTCTTGTTCAAGTTTGCCAAGCCCTTGCTCCTGATTCTCTACAACAATGTTGGCCAATTTACGCTTGCGTTCCTGCATCTCGACAATCTTTTCTTCAACTGTTTGCTCTGTGATCATACGATAAACAAACACGGGTTTATCCTGACCAATACGATGAGCCCGATCAATTGCCTGATTCTCAACTGCAGGATTCCACCACGGATCATAGAGAATCACAGTATCTGCCATAGTCAGGTTCAAACCGGTGCCACCGGCTTTTAAGGAAATCAAAAAGACTGACACTTTGCCGGCCTGAAACTCATCTACTACTTCATCGCGTTTTTTTGTTTTACCGGTGAGCTTGGTATAACTGATTCCCGCCTCAACTATCTTGTCTTCGATCAAAGCCAGCATCTCGGTAAACTGCGAGAACAGTAAAACCTTGCGTCCCTCTTCAACAAACGTTGGCAGTATTTCCATAAGTGCATCAAGCTTGGCCGAAGCAAAGATATTCTGCGCGTTCTGCATCTTTACAAGTCTTGGGTCAAGACAGGTTTGACGTAGCCTTAGTAAGGCATCAAGTACGGTAATATGACTTTGAGCAAGACCACTCTCCGCCAGGGCTTTTCTGACCCGGGCTTCCATCGCCGCACGTATGCCCTCATACAATACGGACTGTTCCGGATGCAAAGTTACGCGATGGATGATTTCTGTTTTAGACGGCAGTTCAGACGCTACAGCATCTTTACTACGACGCATAACAAATGGCTTGAGACGATTAGTCAGCGCTTTTGATGCCAGTGAATCTGAAGATTTTTCTATCGGATTTCTAAAGGTTCGATTGAATTGCTTCTGATCACCAAAAAAGCCCGGCATCAGAAACCGGAACTGCGACCACACTTCACCCAAATGATTTTCAACCGGTGTACCTGTCAGGCAGAGTTTATGTTTTGCATTGACCTCACTGACTGCTTTTGCCTGTTTAGTGGCCGGATTCTTAATTGCCTGTGCTTCATCAAGGATAAGATAGTGGTACTCAAACTTACTGTGTACTTCGTGATCTCGTGTCAACAGTGCATAGGTTGTCAACAGGAGGTCATTCTGCTGCAGTGTATTGAAGTGTTCTGCGCGATCAGTGCCGTGCAACACAACGACTTTTAGATCAGGTGCAAACTTCTCAGCTTCGCGACGCCAGTTACCCATTAAACTTGTCGGCGCTACCACCAACGAAGGCGCAGTCGCCCGTCCTGACTGTTTTTCTACCAGAATAGTGGCAAGCGCCTGCACTGTCTTACCCAATCCCATGTCATCGGCAAGGATGCCGCCAAAACCAAACTCGCGCAGAAACTGCAGCCAATTAAGACCATCGCGCTGGTAGTCTCGTAATTCTGCAGTCAAGGAACCCGGCACAGGCACATCATCTATGCCGTTGAAGTCTTTTATTTTTTGCAGCAATTCTCCTAACCTGCCGGAGACTTCCCAGTCGAGTTCTACTTCACCGACTTCTTCTATGCCTTGTGCGATGTCATTGATCACAGTTGCCTGTAAATCTGAAAAGCGCAATTTGCCATCTTCGTGTTCATGCATTTCAATCAATACTTCGAGCACAGGACGAATATGGCTTATCGGAAATTCGATCAATGTTTCTTCATCAAGCCAAACCGTGGCAGATGCGTCGGGGTCGTCAAGGTAGCGCGGCAGATCCGGCCCGACACGCTCAACAAAGCTTGCAAGGATCGGGATCAAAGAAATGGACTGACCATCGATGACAAAATTCAGCGCCAGATCAAACCAGTTATTTGCCGGCGAATGATCAACATTCATCTGCCATTCTTTGGAGGTAACGATGCGGAACTCAAACTCCGGTGTGCGTTCGATAATCCAGCCATTCTGCCGAAGATCAGACAGCTTGCCGTCTATTAGATCCTGCCATAGCACCATGTCACGCGAGGTCTTGGCCTCAACGTTCATGATTATGGAACCCCTGGACTGACGGGTGGTTACCCATTCAGGCAGATTTGATCCGGTAAGTTCATTGATCAAGGCCAGTTCATCCTCAGCCATTCTGACTACACGAACAAACTGTCCATCGGCCTGGCGATGAAGAAATTCTTTTTCGCCATCAATGGCCATCATATGAGGCAAACGCGCACCATCGTAGTCAACCAGAATTTCAGCATAACGATGAGTGCCGCTGGCGTCCTTGCGAGCGGTGAGAATAATGACACCGTTTGGCTTGACGCCGGCTATCTGTCTGATATCAACTGTTGCCGGTAACGGCAAATCAACTGCCTCCAGCGACTCGACCATAAGTTCCGAGATTCGCATGGCATCTTCTTCTGCGACAGCCGGAAGATACGGTACGCCTGCCAGAAAACGTGGCGGCACATCGGTATCAATGACTCCGCAACGTGCCGAATCGGGTATCACATACCAAGGTGGCTGTGTTGGCAGACTCACAAAAGATTCGTGACTACCGGTTAGTGACAGCTTAAGTTTGCGTAGTTCTTCATTCGCCTCCCGCCACTCTGCAGCAATGCTGCGGTTTACATCTATGCGCAACGGCTTGCTGTCGAACGCCTCGTAATAGCAATTGCCACTTTCAACCATCCAGCGAAAAACCATGTAGCCATGCTCGCCGCTCAGGTGCAGACCAGAGGGGCTGTCTTTCAAACCGATCAGTGCGTTGCAAATGCGTGCATCGCGGCTGCTTAAATCAGAGGAATCAAAATGACGACGATCGAGCGGCAATGGCGATGACTTGCCGAGCCCGCCACTGCGTAGCTTACGCGCAGAAAATGCGGCAACTGAATAGCGCACGTCCTGCTTCATGCGGGTCTGACGTATGCGGTACAACACCACAACACTATCAGCAGAAAGTTGTGGGTCTTCGAGTTCGGTCTGGTTGTTCAATGCATTGCGCCAGATAGCAACCGAGTCCGCTCCTGCAATCGGTGCATCCTCGCTTTCTACCCAGGTGTACAAGGCAGCGCCAACATGTTTGCAGTTGATTCGTACCGGACAACTGCAGATTCCCCGCAGGCTCAGGTTCTCGCGCCCACGGGTGATGTCGACTTTCAGCTGATATTCTTTGTCTTCAGAACCTTTGACGGTCGCTGTCAGTGTTTTTACGCCATTGAACGCCAACTGTTGAACAGCACCCGATTCTGCGTATTGCCTGGCGCGATTACGGGTCGCCTCGTCGAACTCAATTTCACAGGCGCGCAGCATATCTGCTTTGCCAAATGGATTGGACTGCACAGTACTTGTGGTGCTTGCTGCAGGAACAACGGGATCTTGTGGGTTTACAGAATTCATTTAATCCAAAATCAGGTGATCAACTATCCAGTTCAACAAGCGGCGCATTCATAAGTAACTGTTCATAATGCGAGCCAACTGCCTGCAGATCGATGGTATTCAAAAAAGCGGAGTAAGCCAGATAACTTAACAGAAAACGCATGTCACTGGCCCATTCCGGCAAATACCTGGGCCGCTGACATATTCCGGCTTGTGATAGTTCGGCAAGCACCGGGATATCTTCCAGATCAAGCTTGCCGCAAAACAACAGCGGTAAACAATCCGGCCGACCCTGAGATACCAGTGTGCGCAGAAAATTATGTACCCGGATCAAACCATCGAGGTAGACGTGATCCTTGGTGAACGGCGCCCCGCCTGCGACCACACCGCCACGGAAAACCCGCCGGGTATTTTCAAAAGCCTGAACCTCGGCACCGGTGCGTTGCAGAAAGTATTGATAGACTTCGATGAAATCCGCACCGTCAGCTGCCATTTTTATGGCAATCGTGCGTTGAGCAAGGCGTCGCAAACGCTCAAGATCCATGGAACCGGTAATAAATTCGGCAAAAACCGCCAGACCTTCCTGTGTGCACGTGGTACCCGCATGGCTCGCACCCAGTATTGGCAGTTGTTGCTGGTATTTACCGTTGAGCGATGTGGTGACATGTATGCCCGCTTCATGGTGGATCAGCTGTGCAATATCTTTGTCGTTAAACCGCGCATCGCGGCGAATGCGGATTCTTTCGGAACCTGCCAGTGCATTTGCAGACAGCTCATCGACCAGCAGCACGGAGGGTGCATCCTGATTGAATAACTTGCCTACAGCCTGCTCGATACTGGCCGCCAATTGTTCGCTGCTGACATCACGTTGTGGCAGAAAACCACGATCAAAATCCCTCAGGCTATCAAGCGTCCGATCAAAGGATTCAGCCAGAGTAAGAGAAGTACTTTTGCCGTCAAGCAAGAGATCATCCGGTGCACCATACAAACGACTCGAATAATCAAAAAACGCCGGTGTGCCGGTGTTGATCAACATTTGGGCGCTATTGTGAAGCGCTTCTGCCTGTCGTTCGAGCCAACTGTCTATTGAGGAACCTTGTAACATACTGCGCGCTTGTTCCAGCTGCGCGAGTACCGGCGCTGCATCAAAGGCAGGATATTCAACCACCGGCAGTTCTCTGGCGTCGTTTTTAAAGAACTGCTCCCGCACACTGCTGTGCCAGCCGAGATGACTTAACACTCTGGTCTGGCGCGCGGCACTATGCAGAACTTCACAAATAGATGTGATTCGCTGGTGCAATGACTCACTCATTCAGCGCACAGCCGGACACACACCGTGTCAATCGAGTCAACAGATACCCCGCTACATTCGGCCGCTACATTGGAAGCTGCAAAAAATGCCATCACAAAATTTGTGTGCTTGAAAATTCCATCGCCCATCTAAGTTTATCGGGTGAATATATCGGGTTTGTGTGCCGGTTTTTTAATTATGCTAACGAGTTCTGGCACTGCCAGTTCTCTTTTCATCTCTGCAGCGATTGCAAAGCCCAGCCGGACGAGTTTACAGTGAACCTGCAAAAATTCTCAACACTAAATGTCGTACCAGTTCGTCACTCATCTCCGAACGCAGAATTTTCTCTTCATCATCTTTGGCAAGCACATCGGTTTCATCATAGGTGTAGTCACGAATAACAGAAACTGTCTGCGGTGATTTCTGTATCTCTGATACGCTCACTGTTCCCGCCTTGATCCCGTCACCAATTGTTCTCACAGTTACAAGATCAACAGCATGCAACAGCTCATATTCACTGACACGGCCTTCAGAATTCACTGAGGCCACACGACGGGATAGTACTTCGTTGTCAAGGATTACCACTGTGTCTGCATCGCGACGTATGGTGGCGAACTGTACCTGCTGAGCGGTCATCTCGTTGCGCAGTGCTCGCGATACACTCGCCTCACCTTCAATGTACAGCAGCCCCACCAGCTGGCTGCCGGACTGTCTGCCACTGCCGCGTGCATTAAATCCACATGCCGAGACAAACACAGCTGTCAGCAAAAAAATTAACAGAACATTGACTGAACGACGTTTCATCAGGTCACCACAATATTCACTAGTTTCTCGGGCACAACAACTACTTTGCGCACGGTTTTCCCCGCGGTATGGCGTTGAATATTCTCATCCGCCAGGGCCATAGTCTCACAATCATCTTTAGCACTGCCACTGGCAACGGTAATCTTACTACGCAATTTACCGTTTACCTGTACTACCATTTCAATTTTATCCTGTACCAGAGCTGACTCATCGACAACCGGCCAGGCGGCATCGATGACCGGTTGATCATCACCGTGCAAGCCACGCCAGATCTCGTGACAGATGTGCGGTGTTACCGGCGCCAGCATTAGCGTTGCTGATTCAATAGCCTCGCGCATAACCGCTTGATCAATATCTGTTTCAGGCTTGAAGCGGTTAACTTCATTCATGAGCTCCATAACAGCAGCAATCGCTGTGTTAAATGTATAACGGCGCTGCATATCATCGGTGACTTTTTTTATTGTTTGATGCGTTTTCAGCCTCAGGCCACGTTGCTTATCACTGAACTCTTCGATCCGACTGCAATCTGTGATCCCGCCATTGGCAGGTGATCCGCCAGCCTGCGCTGCGTTGGCGATAAAATCGTGGCAGGCCTTATGGAAACGCTTGATAAATCTGCTGGCACCTTCAACACCGGCATCATTCCATTCCAGCGACTGATCCGGCGGTGATGCGAACATTGAAAATAATCTGACCGTGTCTGCGCCGTAGCGTTCAATCATTTCCTGTGGATCCACACCGTTGCCAATAGACTTCGACATCTTCTGCATTCCACCAACAGTAACTGCCGTGCCGTCAGCTTTACGTTTGGCGCCGACTATTTTTCCTTTGCTGTCACGCTCGACATCGACCTCTGCCGGCGTGACCCAGGCTTTGCGACCACGCTCATCTTCAGTGAAATAGGTTTCCGCTACCACCATGCCCTGGGTCAGTAGTCGCGTAAACGGTTCATCAGAGATGACCAGACCGACATCGCGCATCAGCTTATGGAAAAAACGTGCATACAGTAAGTGCAGCACCGCGTGCTCGATACCACCAATATACTGATCCACCGGCAACCAGTAGTTTGCTCGTTCATCAAGCATACTGTTGGCGTCGGTACAGCAGTAGCGAGCGTAGTACCAGGAAGATTCAAAGAACGTATCAAAAGTATCGGTCTCGCGGGTTCCGGCTTGCGAGCTGCCGGGCACCGTAGTTTCATAAAAGGCCGGATCGGTTTTTATAGGTGAACTGACACCGGCAAACTCAACGTCCTCAGGCAATACCACCGGCAGATCTTCTGCTGCAACCGGATAGACCTGATCATTCTTGTCATAGACCATCGGGATAGGACAACCCCAGTAACGCTGCCTCGATACACCCCAGTCACGCAAACGATAGTTGACCTTGCGCTGACCTTCAGCCTTGTTTTCCAGAGCGCTACAGATCTTGTCAAACGCTTCTGTGAAAGACAAATCGTTGAAACTGTCAGAGTTACAAAGCGTGCCGTGAGCAACATAAGCTGCCTCTGAAATATCCGCAGGCTGATTATCTTTGTCACAGATAACAACACGTTTTTCAATGTTGTACTTTTCAGCAAATTCCCAGTCACGCTGATCATGTCCGGGCACCGCCATGACCGCACCTGTGCCGTAGCCCATCAGTACAAAGTTCGCGACCCAGAGCGGAACCTTCTCACCACTAAGCGGATGGATCAAAGAGATACCAAGCGGCATACCTTTTTTCTCCATAGTCTCCATGTTGGCTTCAGAGGTATCTGTGGTTTTGCATTCTTCCAGAAATGCTGCAAGCTCTGCGTTATCTGCTGCTGCCTCTTTGGCCAGTGGATGCTCTGCCGCAACAGCAGCATAGGTCACACCCATTAAGGTATCGGGGCGGGTTGTGTACACGGCAAGCTTACTGCCGTTATCAACTGCAAAGGAAAATTCAACACCTTCGGAGCGACCAATCCAGTGACGCTGCATTGTTTTAACCGATTCCGGCCAGCCATCAAGTTTGTCGATATCGTTGAGAAGTTCTTCCGCATAAGCTGTGATACGAATAAACCACTGAGGGATTTCACGGCGCTCTACCAGTGCACCGGAGCGCCAGCCGCGTCCGTCGACTACTTGCTCATTGGCAAGTACCGTTTGTTCTTCGGGATCCCAATTGACAACCGCCATTTTTTTATAGGCAAGCCCCTTGTCTACAAGACGGGTAAAAAACCACTGTTCCCATCGATAGTATTCCGGCGTGCAGGTAGCCAGCTCACGAGACCAGTCGTAGCCAAAGCCAAGGCTCTGCAATTGCTCTTTCATGTAGGCAATGTTTTCGTAGGTCCATGCTGCCGCCGGTACCTTGTTTTTGATCGCGGCATTTTCAGCCGGCAGTCCGAACGCATCCCAGCCCATCGGTTGTAATACGTTCTTACCAAGCATGCGCTGAAATCGGGAAATTACATCGCCAATGCTGTAGTTGCGAACATGCCCCATATGAAGCTTGCCACTCGGATACGGAAACATTGACAGGCAATAGTATTTCTCGCGCGTCGGATCCTCGGTGACCTCAAAGCAGCGATTGGCATTCCAGTATTGCTGAGCTGTTTGCTCAACTTTCCGGTAATCGTAGGTTTCTTGCATGACGCATTGACACGATAAAGGGGTAACTGCACGATCATACAGCAATCGCGCCGTTTTGTGCTGAATCGAACCGTGCAAGATGTTAACGCTTGTCGTTCAGCCGTTGCGTTGTCAGCCCGTACCGGGTATCAGTTAAAAGTCTGTTGCGCGGAGTCAGCGCAATGACAGTATGACGGGCGCCAATCAGATCCTGCAGACATTCACGCTACCTTGCGCAGATCATACAGTGACACAACTTCTGCAAGGCTCTTTCGCAGGTTTGAATTGACCGTCAGATCAAGCTTCAGCCTTTCTGCAATCCGTGCCCGTTGCAGTGCCGCATCCCGATAGCGGACAAAAGTATTTGCATCGGGTTTTGGCTGAGAACCTGTGGTTTTTTCATACAGTGCGACATAACTTTCAGACGGAACCGCACCACTTTGAATATTGACCTTTAAGCGATGCTCAGCCAGCAGGACATCGACAATATCTTTTCGAAACTGCGCCTGATCAACTTTTTCATCAAAAAATGTATCAATCATTCGGGCACGCTCTTCAGCACTTAAACCATATTCATGAGCGATGATGGCGAGGTTTTGAGTTGCGTAGTTGTCTGATGAGGTGATCGAAAATGCTATCAATCCACGTAGTTTTTCCACCAGCTCTTCATTGAGTATGGATTCACGATCGTTGTAACCTGATTCAAAACGTTCGATCTCCTGAGTCAGCTTGACCAGTAAAGGCCGGACCACTCCGCCTCTGACATGGTAGGACCAGTAAATTCTGATACCACTGTGTTTCCACCAACTGGACATAACATCAGGATCGCGGATACCTTCTTCCTCACTAATAGCAGTATCAACTATTTTAGTGATAATACCCCCGAACGTATAAGGCTCATGGGTTGTTGTGGGTTGAATATCCATTTCAGTAAAGCGATCAAAGTTGTACTGTTGCTCGGCCACAATCAATGAATCGCACAACAACGTGGCTTCCGCTTTTTCTTTTGCAGCAACACTTGATTCAGCATCGGTCAGCTCGGCAACCATCGCAGCAAGAGGCCCGCCAAACCGACGTTGAATATTGTCCAGCGATTGATCATACCCTGCCACCGGTCTGCAGCCGTCCTCGACAACATCATGCAGTATCGCAGTGGCTGCAAATGCTGGCTCAAGCGCCTCGCCAAACAACTTCTCTGCTACCGCTGCCAGACGCAATGAATGACCGAGCATGGTACATGCGGATTTGCGGCGGCCTTTTTCAAGATACTGCATCATTTCAAGCGCTGCTACATGCAGTGTGGCAATGGAGTTAAAGTTTTCGGATGCATTAAAAGACTCAACCAGTGGCAGATTATTATGCATATCGTTAACCGCTTTTCCCCGGCGCCCTGCGAGTCTGCGGCGTTTATGTGGCTGCTCCAGTACATCTTTGACAGACATCATTAAAGTGTGATCAAGCGGCTCTGCAAGCGCACCATAATCAACACCTTCCAGTGCAAGAGCCGCTTGAGTTCGCCGGTAATGCAGGTTCAGCCACTGATACTCTGGAAATTCCGAATCACAATCAATCCCCAGTGCACGAACTTCAGCTTTTTTAGGGTCATCAAGATTTGCAAGGATTTCATCACCTGCTGCACGTGCTACAAGACGCAACTGTGACGCTTCGATGGCAGCAATCACCGTTGCGTATGTAGGTGGGAAATTCAAACTGGCGGTATTTCCCGCCTCGAATGTGGTATTAAACTGCTCTTGATAATTTTTAACTTTTATCAAATTCCTGCGAACATTTTCACCGAACAAATCACTGATGGTGGCAGCAGTTATTTTTTTACAATGTCCGGGTAGAACCGCAGAGTAACGATCAGTCAAACCGACAGTGTCACGAATCATTGCGGCAATAATTAAATCATGATCAAGCCGAGCTGAACCACAACGTCTGTTGCCGAATCGTTGCACGCCTTGCAGCATAACGCCCAACAGAACTTCCGCAGCAATCGAAGGCTCAAGCTTGGCCAGACTGTTGCTGTTTATCAGTTTGTCGCTTGAAGGTATCTGCGCAAGTAGTGGTTCTATACTGACAGACTCCGGATTGGCATCAAGATCCGGTCGCAAGGCTTCACATAAAATCTCACGGCCGCGGACGGTTTCAAAGACACCCGGGTTAATGTCTGAAAGATGCAGCCAGTCTTCGCGTTCACTTTGCAACCAGTTGCGCGAGATTTTTCCAACAATAGCTCGCTCATCATCCCTGGTAGCCACCAGCAGGTTATATGCACGCAGTAGGTTACGGATATCTTTTGTGCAGCAGGGCATAAGACGATTGTCGTTCGACATAAGGGTGAGACAATTTAATCTCGGGAACTACGTTGACAGGTAGTACCTGTGCAACCGCTTAACAAAACTTTTCCAAGTCAGCCACTTAATGTGAACGGCGTCACTCACAGAATATTGACAGGAGATTAGTGAAAGGTGAACGCGGTCACTTTATCAGTTGCTCCATCGGTTGCTCCATCGATCACTCTGGCCATTGCCAGAACAAATACCGATTTCAATGAGTCAGAAGATCCCTGACATACTGAACGTATGACGCGTTTACCATACCGGGGTTCCCGTTTCGAGATTTTCGATGCCGGGGTTTCAGGTCGGGGGAGTATCACAATTTTCAAACAAAGTCGGCAGATCAGCCTAAGCGGATGCATGTGCCGGGCAAACCGACACTTTTCAGACTCGCAGATCGACCGCTCTGTTTTTTTTAAGGCCAAGAATTACCGCGTGCTTTGGAAGCATATAAAGGCTACCGGCACAACACAGAATCGTGAGAAAGCGTCTTAAGCTCTGATTTGTGCTCCGGCAAATATATGATCCGACTCAATCAACCACCTGCCATGGATTTCCAGGTGTACCTGTTGTCCCTTGTAATTCAGACAATCGATAACGGCCTGATAAGAACAACTTTCGACATCAAGCGATACGTTGCATTGTTTAAAATCAATGAAGGCACGCACACGAGGGTAACAGCACTTATATATTGCCTCCTTGATTGAGAAGATCAATTTATATGCTTTACTGCCCATCGGCTCACGTCCCGACTGCCGCTGCAGTTTATCGAGACCTGCAATCGCTCTGTATTCTGCATCTGTGAGAACCACATCGGCAACATCTGCGTCGAGATCTTCATAGGGTTCAACATCAATACCGATACCGCCCAGCAGAGATCCCGGTGCGACTGCAACCGCGCAGTAGAGATCTGAATGAGAAATGCTGCCAACGACGGTATCAGGCCACAGTGGCTGGCGGTACTCTCCAATCGATAGTGTCTCGGCGACACCGGTAAGCGCTGCTATCAGCTGTCTGGCCTGGCTCCGGCCTGCGGCGAACTCGGCGTAACGTTTCTCACAAACATCTCCGATCTGGGCTTTCTCGGTCGGGGTAAGTTCATCAATCCAGCCGTCTCTGTGATCACAGCGGGTCAAAACACCTGTCGCAAACAGTGATGAAATATCAATAGACGAAATTAACTTCTGCCGATCCGGCAGAAACAACGCTTCGCCAGAGGTATTTAATTGTGCGGATGTTGCCATGTTGCTCTCCATTTTCAACGTGGATAACTGAACTGCAGCCCGGCTAAGCAGATCCAATCTGCCGAAGCCCAACGGTCACTGCTTACCAGTGAGTGCTTCCTAAGTTGGGCGTCAAATCAGATAAATCAAGCGGGTCGGAATCACTCCATCTTACTACTCCGACAAAGGTTACTAAATCATAACCGGCGCGTCACTGCCGCCGTTCACAACGCGGAATTATAGACAGTTTTTCCGAGGAGGGAGTGTATTTACCAATAGCTGTATATTTATACACTATATTTACCTTAACGTCTATCAGAAAATCAGAGACTTACAACTTTTAGACAACATAAATAATTGTCACACAGAACATGACCCTTGTTCACAGACGAGACGATAGTGCAACGTTGTATCAGCAATGTATCAGTTATCGGTTGTTTTGCGAACAGCAGGTGCCGGATAATTGAAGGCCCGACAACCCCGGCAAAACCTGAGCAGGTCGGATTAATACTACAGATCCAGCTAATACTAAATGGCAGTGTAAGTCTCGTTATAGAATTTGTTCACAGCACCAATCACCTCATTGTTACTCGACGGACAATTAACAAACTGACTGGTGTTAAGTATATGCAACCTGGGATCCCCGGTGCTGACAGGCGGCACAATTGAAGAGTAATTTAATACCTGCAGAGGCTGTGCTTTGCCGGCCCGATGCACATGAGTACTGACGAGATCCTGCATCGAAAAATCCGGAAACATACGCTTGATGCCATCCAGAAATTTCTCTTTGAAATAAGTATCAGACTTTTCTATTTCAGGGTCTGTCGACAACACATATTTCGATAGATAGGTCAGGTGATAACCATCTGTATTTTTTATATCAACCACGTTACTCAGACCAACTAAGCTTTTGAACGGAATAGCTTCATCAGAAACATTCAATTCATAGCAGTGAGAGATCGGTTTTTTAGTAACTAGTACCACACAAACAACACCGAGATACTCTACGACTCTGCGCCGATTGTCCACATTAAGCAATTCATCATCAACGACACTTTTAACTACGTTGATCGAACTGGTGCAGACAACCTCATCAAATTTCAATTTTCGCATTGGCGTATGTATGGTTACACCATTGGCATCGCGCGAGACACGCATAACAGTCTCTTTTAACAACACTCTCCCACCGCTCGCTTTTATATCTTGTTCTATTTTTTTGAATATTCTTTCATATCCGCCAGGTACATGACCAAGTTGCTCCACACCTGCCAAAGAAATACTTTTAATATATGACCAGACAAATACCGCGGAAACCCGCGAGTAATCCTGTCCGAGTCTGGCTAGCAACAGTGGTTTCCAAAACTTCTCAAAGTTTTCGTTACCGAATACTTTGCGCAGCCACTCCTCACAGGTAACAGACTCCAGTGGCTGCCAGCTATTTAATCGTGATGCGTACAACATGGCCAACTTAAAGCGCACTCTCGCAGAAAAAGACAACAAAGGACTCTTTGGTTTTTCACTTTTGCTGCCAATAGGATGCAGTTTCTCGTCAACGTACAACCCGTTTGAAGCTGTACGCCATTGCAGATCGTCCTGCATACCAAGATCTTCAAGAAGGCCAATTAGATTTTTATCAGACGACCGGATCACGTGATCGAATCGATCCCAGCTAAAGCCTGAAAAAGCAGACCATGTTGCGAGACCGCCAATCTGCTCGGCATATTCAACAACAGTTACATCATGACCGTCAGCGCCATATCTGCGCGCCAGCGCCATGCCCGTTAAACCACCACCAACGATACCTATACGCATATGATTCCTCTAACCTGCATTTTTCATGAGGATTCGGCGCCCAGAGTCAATAGCGCTAAACAGGTCGCCCTATCGCCTGAGAAGCGTGGCCCGCCACGCGCCGAAGGGGATCGGGTGAGATGTGACGCGCTACTGGCTCTGGCGTCGAATAGACAGTCTGTCATTTCAGGATTGAACATAAATTCACCGCAAAACTTTAAATAAAGATATAAGAACTAAATCCGCAGGTCGCCTCATGAATAATGCAGGTTAACTGTTAACAGCCGAAGTATTACTCACACCCGGCATGTTCAGAAATTTCCGACAGAAAGGTACATTGTTAATTGTGTAGCCACTTACCTTTCGGAGAAGGTCGAAATTTCCGATGATATTTTTATGCTGCAATACTGCGCCATTGAATACAGGCAACACAATGGAAATCAGAGGCAATGAAAAAGAATTCATAGGTTCTATTTGGTTAATCCGACAAGTCGACAGTTGTTGTCGAAACTGCACAGGCAGGAGCAGCCAAAATAGCGACTGCCGACAATAGCTGACTGTTTGGTCAATCAATTTTACTATGCCGGCTTTGAAAATCTCTGAAATCGGTCAGCAAATGTGACGCTGATATCGCGCAAAGAAACGCATCGATTCGACGTAAGTCACACTTTAGCTAAAATTGAGTACCACTACTCCGGCTAACCGGCGGACGAAACGTCAGAGTCGCGCTGCCACACTTTTGCCAATGGCACGTGGCGGCCCATGTTGGTTGATGCAAATGCCTTTTTAAATGGCTCGATAATATCGAGTAAAACAAACCCCGCACCGGTCATGAACGACACGGGCAGACGCAGCGGCCAGGGCTTATCAACAAATAGTCGCGCCAGCAGATCAGTCTGCTGTGTCACCCACCATTGATCTGTATTTCGTTTTTTTACAAAATGAGCCAGCGCGGAATCTATATTTTCAATGCTGACAACACTGGACACCAGTTCAAATACATCGCGTAACGCCAGGTTCATCCCCTGCCCTGCGACCGGGTGCAAGGTACGAGCTGCATTACCGATTAAAACAAACCGGCCCTCGGTTTGTTGCATGCTAACTGTCAACGACAATGGCGCAACATAACGCTTACCGATTTTTTCAAAACGACCAGACCTGCCGCCGAATTTCTTTTGTAACAGACCAAGAAAATCTTCATCAGATAACGCTTTCAGTTCTTCTGACTGAGCTGTACCTGCCGTGTAGATCATAGAGTATATCTGCCCGGCGTCATTCGCAGCGCTCAGTGGTAACAGGGCAAGAGGTCCGTCGCGGGTAAACCGTTCGTAAGCACAATGTTTTTGGCTGCGTGAAGTACAAACATTAGCAAGCACGGCGCACTGTTGATAGTCGTGTTGTCTGGTATCAATGCCGAGCATTTCACGCACGGCAGAGTGGGTACCGTCCGCCGCTACAACCAGACTCGCCGAGAGATTTTTCGCAACGCCCGATTGCTCTATCGTGACATCGGCAGACTCACTGTTGTTTTGCACCGAAACTACTTTTGCAGATTCTATTACTTCGATTCTTGCTTCACTTTTTAACAGGCCATACATATAACTTTCGAACTGCGCATTCGATACGACATATCCGAGTGCCTCAACATCCAGCTTGTGCGCCTCAAGTTTTATCGAACCAAAATTTCCCTGCTCAGAGACATGTACGGTTTGAATGGGACAACAATCAATCGCGGGCCACAAGCCGGCATCAGATAAAAGTTGCCTGGAGCGATAAGACAAGGCAACAGTCCGGCTACTGATTGCATGAAGGGAGTGATCCGCTTCAGGTAACTGCTTTTTCTCAATCACAGTGACGTTGAAACCGGCTCTGGCAAATAACAAAGCCTGTACAGCTCCGACGAGTCCTGCACCCACAATGATGACAGATCCGGCTGGCACTTCTGCATCAGCCTGCGTTGACCCATGCATAAACTACTGACCGCCCTGCATCAGTGCTTCGATGTCTGCAATCTCTTTAACGACTGAGTCAGTCAACACTTCGGGGCCGTCTTTGGTGACGACTACGTCGTCTTCCACACGTATACCAATGTCCCGGTAGAGTTTGGGGATTGCTTTATCTGAACCCAGATAAAGTCCGGGCTCTATGGTGAGCACCATCCCGGGTTCCAGCAAGCGCCATTTGTCGTCAATTTTATAGTCACCCACATCGTGCACATCTATACCTAACCAGTGTCCGGTACGATGCATGAAATAAGGTCTATAAGCGGCTTCTTTGACAAGCTTTTTATATTCACCTTCTAAAATGCCAAGGCTCATCAAACCTCGAGTGATAACCCGCACTGCTGCATCGTGCGGGTCGTTCCAGTGATTACCGACAACTACCTTGGCAATGGCGGCTTTGTTGGCAGCAAGCACAATTTCATAGACCTCACGTTGCGCATCGCTGAATACCCCGCTGACCGGATAGCTGCGGGTAATATCTCCTGCGTAGCACTGCCACTCGGCGCCGGAATCTACCAACACCATTTGTCCGTCCAGCAATTCATCACAGTTTTCGGTGTAGTGCAGTATGCAACCGTTGTCACCACCACCGACGATTGGCAGAAAAGAGTGTTCTGCACCGTTGCGCCGATAAGTAGATATCAGTTCAGCCTCGAGTTCGTATTCCATTTTACCGGGTACACAGGCAGACATCGCAGCGGTATGACCGGCAGCACTGATTTTGGCAGCTTTGCGCAATGCAGTCAGCTCGGAACGACTTTTTATAAGGCGCATGTCATGCAAGTGAAAGTCGAGTGAAATAAACTCACTCGGTACACTGGCACCGGAACCCGTTTTTGCTTTCAGCTGATTGATCCAGCCGATGATACGGTTATCAAATAATGTCTCACGACCCATTGAGTAGTAGACACGCTCACGGCCTTCCAGTAAACCCGGTAAAATGTCATCGATATCATCGATCGGGAAAGCATCATCTGCATCCAGCGCCTCAGGTGCTGCATCTACACCAAGCCTGCGGCCATTCCAGGTTTCCATGTGTTTATCGTTCTCGCGGCAGAATATGATGTACTCCCCGGCACCTCTGCCGGAAATTAACACTGCAACCGACTCAGGTTCCTGGAATCCTGTCAGATAGTAGAAGTCACTGTCCTGCCGGTATCTGTAGTCAGTGTCTTTACTACGCAGTTTGATCGGCGCTGAAGGGATGATGGCAATGGAATCTTTGCCAATAGCATTCATCAGATTCTTGCGTCGTCGAGCGCGCTCTCTGCGCAAAGTAATTGTATCTGGCATCAGTGTATGGTTGGCTTTTGGCTAACGGGCTGCAGCTCTTCGTTTAACAAAAGAACACCCATGCGAACATACTCTTCTATTTCAGTAAACGATTTCTCCGTCTGATCAGACTGGCCGTCATTTTCTGTAAAGCTTGCGTCAGAGATGTATTGCACGTCTTCGACAAATTCGCGTACATCGTCACTGATGAGCATTTTATCGTTGAGCCCGCCCATGATGAGCCCGAGACTGAAACCACTGCACCAATCTGCCAGCCCGCTGATTCTGACATCCATGGTTTCCGCCTGGTCCGGCAGTAACATGGTGAATTCCAGCGTCTCGTGGTTTATTTCAGTCAAAGTACACTGATGAACGTCGTGTAACAGTTTTATAGCATCTTCGGTGAGCTCGCGATCGGTCGTCCGGGCTTCAAACAGATGACGCACCCAGCGTTGCATGTCGGAAGTGCCGGAGGCACAGAGAATCCCGCAAAGTACTCCGTGGCATTCGGCAGCACAGACAGCCGAACCGCCCGAAAAAAGCGCTTCATCAACCTGAGAGTAGTCAGGCATTTGCATCAAATATCTCCAGAACCCTTGTTAATCGGGTCATAATTCTCATATATTTCAAATGACCTACCGATATCAATCTTAAAGCAACGTTAACTTTTGTTCATGTACTTCAGTCAGCGCTGCATTACCATGGAAGTCTCGCACAGACTTACCGCCGCAGAAGACATATCATTGAAAATGACTCACAACTGACAACAAGCTGTTTTGCCAATGGATAACCAGAAAATCATCGACAAAGAGCAGATAGCAGAGCTCGAAGGTCAAATCTCGGAGCTGATCGATATGTATGATCAACTCAAGCTGGAGAATACCTCCCTGAGAGCACAACAAAGCAATCTGGTCGCGGAAAAGTCCCGTCTTATCGAGAAAAACGAGGTAGCCAGAACCAAGGTAGAGGCTATTATAACCCGCTTGAAATCGCTGGAATCTGCTTAATGACTACATCCAAAGCTGCACCAGACACAGTATCGGTTAAAGTCCACATATTGAACAAGGAATATCAGATTCAGTGCCCGCCCACCGAGAAACACAAGCTGATTCAGGCAGCAGTTGATGTCGACACAAGAATGCGCGCAGGCAGAGAGGCCGCAACCAATATTACGACGGAAAAAGCAGCTGTGCTTACCGCGCTCAATCTGGCCCACGAGCTACAAGGGACCAGCAACAATACTGAAGTGCTGGAAAGTATCTCCGACAGCTTCTTTGGCATAAAAGCCAGAATTGAAAAAACACTCAGTGAGAAGCCTGTCAGTCTCGATTCCGGTACACAGACCGAGGCACAATCACCGACAAAGACTAATACAGAAAACCCGATAAATACTCAGACGCAGCTGCTGTAACGGATTTTTTTATCGCAGGTTCGGGTTTTTATATACAATGCTGCGTTAACTGGCTGGCAGATTTTATAAACAGCCGGTCTCAGCCGCTACACAGGTTGTGTGCTGAAAACACATCTAAAAAAGTTTTAAGTTTGGATGTCCTCTGCGGTGTTCGTTAGCAGGCCCGTTATTCCCTTGAGCCTAATTCGATACCCCGGGAGCGGTTGTACGTTGATGTTGTGCATGTCCGCCACGGCGGGAAGCCTGATTCGGCGTTGATTGTTCCCACCTGAACCGTCTGGTTCAAGGTCCACGGCCTGCGACGGCATATGTGGAGGATGTCCATCATTATCATCAGTACTTAGTTGGGTCGGCAAAGCACGCTTCAGCCAAGAAACATACTGTAAGCAACGTTATCGTCTTCACACCAATACCGATAGCCCAGCTGGTCAAGGAAATTCTGAAACTCTTCACTCTCCTGCGCTGGAATCTGCATACCTACAAGCACTCTTGCATAGGCAGATCCGTGATTGCGGTAGTGGAACAGAGTGATATTCCAACCCTGCCCCATGTTATTCAAAAAAGTAGACAGAGCGCCGGGCCTTTCCGGAAATTCAAAACGATATAACAACTCATTACTGATAGAAGAAGATGAGCTGCCACCGACCATGTACCTGACATGCAGTTTTGCCATTTCATTGTCGGTGAGATCCTCAACAGTAAAGGACGAGCTTCTGAGATCTTCAATAATTTGCTGACGCTCTGTTGCACCATCAGACAACTGCACGCCAACAAAAACATTTGCATTGCGACTGTCTGCATATCGATAGTTAAACTCGGTGACACTACGTTTACCTAACATCTCACAAAAGTGGCGAAAGCTGCCTGGCGCTTCCGGGATCGTAACTGCCAACAAGGCCTCACGCTGCTCACCAATTTCCGCCCGTTCAGCGATATGCCTTAGTCGATCAAAGTTAACGTTGGCACCGGTGGTTACCGCAATTAAGTTTTGACCTGTAAGCTTCTGTGAGGCGACGTACTTTTTTAATCCTGCCACACTGAGCGCACCTGCCGGCTCCATGATCGTACGCGTATCATCAAAGACATCGCGGATTGCAGCACACATTTCATCTACCGTAATCGTGACGATGCCATCGAGTGTCTGGCTACAGATTTGAAAAGTCTCATCTCCGGGCGACTTCACCGCCACGCCATCTGCAAAAATTCCAACCTCATCCAGCACCACTGGCCGACCGGCCGCTAACGAGGCCTGCATACTGGCGGCATCCTCAGGTTCAACGCCAATCACTTTGACGTCCGGCCGCAAATACTTCACTAACAGCGAAATACCCGATGCCAGGCCACCGCCGCCGATCGGTACAAAAACCACATCGATCCACTGTGGATGCTGACGACAGATTTCAACGCCGACAGTACCCTGGCCCGCTATGGTGTCTTCATCATTGAAAGGATGAATAAACGTATAGCCGGTGTTCTGCTCCAACTCACGAGCGTGAGCGTAGGCCGCATCATAGTCATCACCATGCAACACCGCATCACCACCGAGTGCTCTGACCGCATCGACTTTTATAGACGGCGTGGTTTTTGGCATCACAATGACCGATTTAAGCCCGAGTCGGCTCGCCGACAATGCAACACCCTGTGCGTGATTACCGGCAGACGCACAAACGACACCTTGTGTATCCGGCTGTTGTTGCTGCAGTTTAAAAATGCGATTGTAGGCACCACGACATTTGAAGGAAAAAACCGGCTGCATGTCCTCTCGTTTGAGCAGAATATTGTTGCGGGTTTTAGCACTCAGTCCCGGAGCAATTTCAAGTGGCGTTTCGCTTGAAACATCATAAACTCTGGCGGTTAGAATTTTTCTTATATAGTGATCCATGGGACCTCACGTGCAATAGACCTGCACTCTAACGAATGCACGCTTCAGGTGGAAGTGCTGCGTTTATCACCTGGCAGCCAGCAGGCACGGCAACACCACAAATTGCGGAATTTATGCAAGCTTTTCAAGCACTCGCCGCAAGAGACAACAGATGTACAAAACGCACTTTACACCGAAGCTGAATTTAACACTATGAACACAGATGAAATGAAAATAGCAGTCGCCACTGCCGCTCTTGATTGGGTTCGAGAAGATACAGTAATCGGCGTCGGCACAGGCAGCACAGCGAATTTTTTTATCGATGCTCTGGCTAAATCAAATTTACGCATTGACGGTGCGGTTGCGAGTTCAGAAGCCACTGCCCAGCGACTCAAAGCAGCCGGCATTGACGTACACGATCTAAATTCATCGGGCCCTCTGTCTGTCTACATTGACGGGGCAGACGAGGCTGACCCGAATCTGCGCCTGATTAAAGGCGGTGGTGGCGCCCTGACGCGGGAAAAAATCGTCGCCGCTGCAAGCACCGAATTTGTCTGTATTGCAGACACAAGCAAGAAGGTCAGTGTACTCGGTGATTTCGGACTACCGGTTGAAGTCATCCCCATGGCACGCAGCTATGTCGCCCGCGAAATCGTCAAGCTTGGCGGCGATCCGGAACTACGTGATCAATTCAAAACAGACAACGGTAATGTCATCCTCGATATCTTTAACATGCAGATCACCGATCCCGTTGACCTTGAGCAACAGATCAATCAATTGGCTGGTGTGGTGTCGTGCGGCTTGTTTGCACAACGTCCGGCAGACGTTCTGTTACTCGGCAGTTCCGATGGCAGCGTAGAAAAACTGGTTCGCTAG